>CAMATE010000296.1 GCA_945861075.1 Akkermansia muciniphila | reverse complement strand
TGGCATTGCCACTTCATGCAGAAGCTCGAGGACGAGCCGCGCATTGAGTTCGAGAACTTCAACCCGGTCTACGACGGCCTGCGCGAGGCGTTCACCGAATCCGAAGAAGGTCAGCAGCGCCTTGAGGCCTGGCGTCAGGGGCGGATCGGATTCCCCATGGTCGATGCCTGCCTGCGGGCGGTGCGGGCCACGGGCTGGCTTAACTTCCGCATGCGCGCCTTGGTGATGAGCGTGGCCTCCTACCACCTCTGGCTGCACTGGCGTCCGACGGCGATCCACCTGGCCCGGTGCTTCCTCGACTTCGAGCCCGGGATCCATTTCAGCCAGGCGCAGATGCAGAGCGGCACGACCGGGATCAACACCGTGCGCATTTATTCCCCGGCCCGTCAGGCCCTCGAGCAAGACCCGAAGGGTGTGTTCATTCGTCGCTGGGTGCCCGAACTGGCCGGCGTGCCCGACGTCTTTCTAGCCGAGCCGTGGCGCATGACGCGCTCACAGCAGGAAGCCGCCCGATGCGTGATTGGCGTGGATTACCCCGCCCCGATGGTCGACCCCCGTCGGTCGGTGATCGAGGCCAAGGAGCGGATCGCTCGGGTGCGTTCCAGTATCGCCGCCCGCGAGGCGTCCCGTCGCGTGTACCTGCGCCATGGCAGCCGCAAGGGCCACGCCTTCCGCGGGGCCGACGCCGAGGCCCGATACCGACAAGGGTTGCTGAGTGAAGCGCAGGGCCCCGGGGCAGAGCCGGAACACGGGCCGGTGCAGCAAGAGCTCTTCGGATAACCCCCCAAGAGGTTTCAGGTCCAAGATTCAGCTTTAGGATTCAGGTTTAGGAATGGGGTCGACGTTGGACCGGGTGGGGTTGCGCCACTGCGGCCCCGGTCCAGACTGGGGGCGTGGCATCCAGCGTTTCGTCTCCGACAAGCAGTCCTTCGTCTGGCTCCGCCCCGACATCGGAAGTTCTCGTTGTCGGGGCTGGGATCGCCGGCTTGTTGGCCGCTGTCGAATTGCAGCGGGCCGGGCTCACCGTGAGGGTGATCGACAAGGGACGCGGTGTCGGAGGGCGCTTGGCCTCCCGACGAATCGGTGACGCGATCTTCGACCATGGCGCCCCTTGTCTCGACCTTCAGGGTGGACGCTTGCCCGATCACTGGTGGCGGGAACGCCTCGGGCCAGCGCGGACCGAGTGGTGGCCAGCCACGGCGGGCTCTGAGGTCGTGGTCCCCTGCCGATGGCGGGGTGCTCCAACGATGTCATCCGTGGCCAAGCATTTGGCCCAGGGTTTGGAAGTCCTCTCGGAAACAGCGCTCACCTCCTTGCGTGCGGAGGGATCCCAATGGATCGCGTCCACGTCCGGCGGCTCTGTTTTTTCGGCCGGGGCCGTGGTCCTCACACCACCGGCCCCCCAATCGCTCGCCCTGCTCGATACGGGTGCTGTGGACCTTCCGCCCGATCTCCGAGTGCGCCTCGCCGCCATCGAGTACGATCGATGCCTCGCGGTGATGGCAGTCTTGGATGAGCCGTCGTCGCGCATCCCTTTCCCCGGCGGTCTTTCTCCAGTCTCGGGCCCGTTGGCCTGGATCTCGGACAATCAGGCAAAAGGCATTTCCCCGGTGCCGGCGGTGACCCTCCACGCCACGGCCGCATTCAGCCTTGAGCATTGGGATCGAGACCGGACGGAGAGCGGTCTTTTGCTCATCGAGGCCGCCCGGGAATGGATCGGTCCGCGCGTCCGGGAATTTCAGGTCCACGGGTGGCGGTACAGCCGACCCCGGATCCTCGACGCGTCTCCCTGCGTGATGGCGAGCCTGCGACCACCCCTTGTTCTGGCGGGTGATGCCTTCGGCCCAGGCGGTATCGAGGGAGCGGCTCTCTCCGGACTGGCCGCCGCCCGGGCGATTCTCGAGGCAAGTCCTGGCTGAGTGGCCCGAGGAGTAGTGGATTGGCCTCGGGACCATTGGTCCCTCATCAAGAAAGCTCCGTTCACCAACCGGCCGATTGCCCGGATACCCTCAGGCCGACGGCGGGAAGACCCAGAGAGCCGGACGCCCTACGTTGCAGTGGACCGCGCGGCCGAGCAGGGTGAGCCCCGCGAGCGAATAGAAGAGTTGGGATCGGGCGAGATCGCCGAAGACCGGTCCCCGAACGGGCGATCCGAGCGAATCCATCCGCCGGGCCGCCGAGGGAATCGGGTAGAAGATCGCCTCGACCCACGGCCGGTCGTTGCCGTCCTCGCCAGTCATGGTGGGGAGTCTGCGAATCCACCCGGAGGGATCGAGATTCATCGAGGCCACGGCTCGGTCGGCTGCGAAAACCGAGGCCCGTCCCAAGCTCGGCAACACCAGCAGACCGAGGAAGCTCCAGAGGGTCATCCAGCACGCCTGACCCAGGAGGGCGGCGCCGGTGGGCAGGGATCCGAGGTCGAAGGTCAGCGCCCCAGTCTGACAACCCGTCAGGTTCCACAGCAGCAGGATGATGACGGTGCGGAAGGGTAACCCTTGCTCCGCCTGCCATCGCCGGCGCGATAACTCAACCTGGAGTTCCGGTCCGGGAATGCTCTGGCACCAGGCCTCGGACACAAGAATCCCAGCATGGGACCCGAATCCGACGAGTCCTCCAGTGAAGGAAGGATCGTCCACCCGGGTGGAGAAAAGCTTCTCGCCACTCCCGATGGTCACTGATCGGAAACCGCCTCCGCTCATGGCGGCGTGGAGGAATCGTCGTGTCAGCGACAGCGCAACGGTCGAGGCGGTCAACCCGGTGCAAAACCCGCCGGTCCAACGCAGGCTCAGTGTTGCCACAACCCCGATGACCGCCACGACCAGAGAATGGACTATAACGCCGCGGCCCCATCCCTTGAGGAAGGCCCAAGGGGTTGGCCGTATCCCGGGCATCAGCAGGCCGCCGCCGAGCGTGTCGAAGATCGCCTGGACTCCCAAGACTGCGGCGACGATCGCGACGATGGTCGATGCGTCGATGGACCCGCGGCCCGAGCGAATCAGCGCCAGACCGCAGATCGAGGCCAGCACCCAGAATCCCACATTGGCGATGCCCAGCGACAGGCGTCGCCGAGCCAATTTTGTTTGCTCCGGTGTCATGGGGTCTCTTCTCCAGGTTCGGATCCGGTCAACGCGGAGGGCCGGGCGACCCACGACTCCCCAGGGAGAGTCATCGCTCCTGTGGTTTCCAAGGATCTCCAGGAACCGTGCATCCCCTGAACATTCCCCGAACGGCTCGAGATGCAAACTGCCTACCCACTGACCCGTCGCGGAAAGCCCGCCAAAAATCCCGGCCTGAGCCGGATGTTGCTAGAGCCGGAAATTGCTGGATCAGCCCGTCTTGCCGTCGAGGAAGTAGGTACGGATTTCGCCCAACCCTTTGCAGGTGACGTACCCACGGTCGGTGAATTGAAAGCGACCGCTCAACTGTTCGTACATGGCGGTCGGCACTTGGATGCGATTCGGCAAACCGGAAGATTCCATGCGCTCCGCCAGGTTGACGGCCTCTCCCCACAGGTCATACGAGAATTTCTTGCGCCCGATCACTCCGGCCACAACCGGCCCGGAGTTCAGGCCGATGCGCAGGCTCAAGCAAAGGTCGCGTTCCTGGTTGATTTCACTGACCACGTTCAACATTTGCAGGGCCATCTCTGCCGCCGCTTCGGCGTGGTCCGGTCGAGGCTCCGGCACACCACCGACGACCATATAACAGTCCCCGATGGTTTTGATTTTTTCCAGGTTGTGAGAATCGGTGAGTTGGTCGAATCGGGAGAAGAGGTCGTTCAGCAGGTCGACCAGGGCTTCGGGGGCCATCTGGTTTGCCAAGGAGGTGAAACCGACGAGGTCCGCAAACAGGACCGTGACGCAGGCGTAGCGCTCAGCAATGTTGCG
>CAMATE010000295.1 GCA_945861075.1 Akkermansia muciniphila | reverse complement strand
AGTTCGTGATTGCGGTCGCCGCTAATTAGCAGGATGGGCGGAGCGTCGTTGCGCACATGGTACACCGGTGCCAAGTCGTCGATGAGCGGACGAGTACGGGCCAGGCCGCGCTCTTCCCGAATGGCGAAGTGGGTGATGGATTGGCCGCTGAACGGCACCAGTCCGGCGAGGCGATCGGGGTCCACGCCGTGGACGGCCAACCAACGGCGATCGAGGGTCACCAAGCTGGCCAAATAACCGCCGGTCGAGTGACCGGAGAGAAAGATCCGGTTCGTATCGCCGCCATATCGGGCAATGTTCTTGAAAGTCCACGCCACCGCCGCCGCGGCATCCTCAATGTAGGCCGGAGCCTTGGCCTTGGGGCTCAGTCGATAGTCCGCTGCCACCACGATGATCCCCTGCCCCTTCAAGGCCGACGGGATGGATCGGTTGCCGCCAGTCAAACCTCCGCCGTGGAACCACACGACCGTTGCAACCGGGGGCCCGCCCACCGGATGGTACACATCGAGTTTGCAGCGTTCCCGGGCATAGACGTCGGGCTCGGAGTCCGGACGGTACGCCAGCCCGCTCTCGGTCTGATAGATGAGCTGAGCGGGCGATGAGGCGGCCCCCTGAGCAGCCCCCTGAGCGGCCCCCTGAGTGGCAGGCCGGGCCGGTGTGGCTCGGATGGCCGCGGAGTTGACGGTGCGGTCCGATACTCCACCCGAGGTCGGCGCCGCGGTCTGGGCCATCACGCCGAGACCAACGCACCCCAGCACGATGAGAGCGACCCAGGCCTTCGGAGCTGCGAAACGGGTTCGGGAGCCACACGCCGGTCGCGTCGTGCGGGCAAAGCGGATCAGGTTCGGGAAGTTCATCGTCGGATCATTCAATCGGCGCGGTTTCGACTCACTTCACGGGCACTTCCACCGTGTCCACCGACAGACGCCAGTCGGCGAAGGCGGGGGCCGTTTTTAAGACCACGATCGTGGCGAAGGTGAACCCATTACCCTGCCCGTACACGCTGTCGGGCGAGACATTGAGGGTCCACACCGATCCCTCCGGAATGGGTCGCGATGCTCCGGTCTCCAACGACGCCGCCTCGAACCGGTCGCCCGCCGGCTCGGATGCCTCCTGCCAGTGACGGAAAGCCCCCCGACTGGCCATGAGTCGGCGCATGATGGGATTGGGAACACCCGAATGCTGGTGCGCCCGGATCACCCCGTGCACCCGCGTGGTCGACGCACTCTGGGTTTGCAAGATGTGCGTGACCGCCGCTTTCCCATAAATGCTGGCCCGCTCCGGGTTGTTGGCAAACGCGGTCTCGCCCGAGAACACCGTGAAGTCATTCCACATGAACCCAATCACCGATGGGCTGATGGGCGATTGCGGCCGAAAATCGCGGAACCACTGGGCCGCTTCCGCACCGGCCGCCGGATCAGTCGTTGCCCACCCCGGCTTGCCGGCCAAATAGGCCTGCTGCTTCAACTCCACGATGCGCTGGAAGGCATTGGTTCGTTCCGACTGGAGCAACGGCCTCGGATCGAATCCGGGTTCCACGCCGCCATGGCACAATTGCACGACGTCATTGCCGGTTCCCAAATACACCGCCGCTGGCAGAAAATCGTGGAACCGCACCACCTTGGCCGCGTCGAAGTCCGCTCCATACTTGGCCTGTCCCTCCGCGAGAAACCCATACCGGGACACGAGCGAAACATCCTCGTGATTGCCCCGGATAAGCAACACCCGACCCGGGTTGGCCAACTGCAATCGCAGGAGCGTGTAAATCACTTCCACGCCGTACACACCCCGGTCGGTGTAGTCTCCCAAATAGGCCATGTAAAACCGCGGATCGGTGATTTGAAATCCCTTGAGCAACCCGCGCTCTTGCAGTCTCCCCAGCACTGCCAGCAGCGAGTGGATGTCTCCGTGCAAGTCGCCTTGCAACAGCACCTGAGAACCCGGCGGCACCAAGCGCTTTTGGACAAACGGCTCAAACGCCGTGCGCGGGGTGCTATGCCAACTGCGAGCCACGTCGAAGAATCCCGGACTCGGAGACTCTCCCACCCAGGCTCCCGATTGGCTCAACGGTCCGTTGGTGGCGCCCGCAAAATAGGCATCGAGCACCGCCGACACCGACTCAAACCGAGGCAACGGCAGCAAGGCCCGCGGAGGCAATCGCCCCCCGAGGACACGGTTCTTGGGCAAGCGGGCGCACGCCTCGCGCCAGGCGTCGAAATCAGGACCCGATTCGGCAGATGCGATGGGCGACGAACCCAGCAGCGTCCCCACCGCCAAGACAGAGAGAAGGACCTTCATGCGCAACGCCCCTAGGCGAAACGCCTGATGCAAGGCACCACTAAGCCGCAGGAGTAGCACCCGTCGCACGAGTCGGGCCGCAAGCTCGCTGGCCGAGTCGTCAATCCACATAGGCAAATTCATTCAAATTGATCAGGGCCCGGCACAGCTCAGGCAGACTCCGCCGGCGCAGAAGCCTCAGGCACGCCTCGCGTTCATCGGGTTTCGGTTCGCGTTGCAAGGTGATGCGAAAGACTTGTCGCACCTGGGCCTCGGGGTCGTCTCCTGCCTCCTGACGCACCCGTTTGGCCAGATCTTGAGAGGCCTCCACCGCCAATGGTGAATGCAACAACGACAACGCTTGGGGCGCCACCGTCGAGCCCGTCCGGCGGGCGCAGGAGGTGGAGTTTTCGGGCAGGTCGAAGGTCTCCATGAACGGCACCCGCACGGTGCGCTTCTGTACCAAAAACACGCTGCGGACCGACTGCCGCTCCCGCGGTGACGGATACCAACCCTTGGTTCGGGTGGCGTTGTCATCGAGAAAGGCCGGATTGGCCTGAAGGATCTCGGCTGGCAAATCCGGCCACACGGGGCTGCCACCACTCACCAGTTGCAACGAGCCAGCGGTCGCCAGCAGCGCATCACGCAACTGCTCAGCCGACAAGCGACGAGGACTGCGGTGGAAACCCACGGCAACCGCAGAGGCATCCGACCCTGCATCCGCTGGCCCAACCGCCTGTCGGTAGGCCGCACTGAGCACCAGCGTGCGGTGCAGGCGCTTCACCGACCACCCGCCGCGCACGAACTCCGCCGCCAACCAGTCCAGCAGCTCTGGGTGGCTGGGACGGCTTCCGGCCAAGCCGAAGTCATTGGGAGTCTCCACCAACCCCTGGCCGAAGTGCTGTTGCCACAGACGATTCACGAAAACCCGGGCAGTGAGTGGGTTATTTGGCGAGGCAATCCATCGCGCCAAGGCCAACCGACGACCCAGTGTCTTCGGGTTAGCAGGCTTGGGAATCACCGCTGGATTGGGGTCGAGGATCGAAAGGAATCCGGGCACCACCGGTTGGCCCAGCCTCT
Organism: Akkermansia muciniphila; assembly: GCA_945861075.1. Classification (GTDB taxonomy): domain Bacteria; phylum Verrucomicrobiota; class Verrucomicrobiia; order Limisphaerales; family UBA9464; genus SXXZ01. The sequence continues at coordinate 543 of CAMATE010000295.1, read as the reverse complement.
TGTGATCTCCTAACACCAGAATCCGCGTCTCCGCCGGACGAGTCTCCTGATCGGTCATCAAGAGACCGGTGGTAAACTCACGCCGAGCGGAATTAATTTGGGTGATCTGTTTTTCGAGTTCGGCATGACGGGTTTTGGCGTCTCCTTCTAAGGCTGCCTTTAACTCCGATTCCTTGGGCTCTACCTGCTTGCGCAAGGTCGCCACGCGCGGGCGGCGCTCTTCCGGATGCCGATCGTCGGGGTCTTTGAGCCACTGGCGCTCGTCATCGGTGAGTCGGGCCAAGCGTTCGGCGCGGAGGCGTTCTCGATGCGGCGCCAAGAGCGTCTGACGGCGCACTTCAACTTCGTCGCGCTGGCGCTCGAGGCCCGCGTTGTGCTCCCGGATAGCCGCCTGATCGGTGGCCAGATCCAGCGGAAAGTCATCGGCGAATTTCACGCCTTCAAAAAAGGCCCGCAGCCGGAAGTGGTCGGCCTGCAACAGCGGGTCGAACTTGTGGTCGTGACACCGGCAGCAGGACATCGTGAGTCCCAAGAAAGCACTGC
>CAMATE010000294.1 GCA_945861075.1 Akkermansia muciniphila | reverse complement strand
GGTACGCCAGGTTGCCATCGCCGTACTTGGCCCGCGCCGAAAGCGCATAGGACTTCTGCGGATACCCCCGGGAACCCCATCCGCCATAAACCGACATGCCCACCTTTTGGCGCACCTTGGACTGGCGGTCGGTGTCGAAGAATTCGAACCCCACTTCGATCTCGCGGTCCTTCCAAGCATTGGACCCCGAGTACGGATAACTTTGAAGCACCTGCCCGCTGGTATTGAGCACACTGGAACCCATGCCAATCAGGTAGCCGTTCTTGAAATCGAAGTTTGAAGCCGCGGCCGCCAGCGAGATGACGGGCAGGTCATGCGAGATCCCGAAAAAATAACTGCGCAGCGACTCCGCACTGGAACGCGCCTCGAGGTAGGCCTTGGCCCGAACCACCATGGACCGCTGGATGCGAATCGGACCTACCCAAGTCGGCGACACCACCGTCACCGGGTCGCCGTTCGTCGTGTAGCGGATCAAAGCGTTGGTCGGGGACCCGCGCAGTTCCAACACCACCTCGGCACCCGCGACGTGAAACCCCGAATCGACCGTGAACACCGGCGGCGGCAGCGGCGGCCCCACCGACACAGCCCCATTGGGCGCGCCCGGCGTGGCCTGCGATTTGGAGTACACCACCCACTCGCCGGCTTCCGGATTCGGGGGGCGGCCGAGCGACTCGTTCGGCCCGAGGCGCGGCACGGCCACCTGATCGACCGTTCGTCCGAGGGCATCGCTCAAGGTCACCGTCTCGCCAGCGGCATCGATGCGGAAATCCGTATGCAACTCGTTGGCAGGCCCCACGCGGTCGAGACCCGAGGCATAAACCACGAGGGATTCACCGGGTTGGATCCAACGTTCCGGGAATCGCCATCGTCCCGGTTTCAGCGGGCCGTCGGAGAGGGCGAATCCCCCTAATGCAATGGCCCGATCCTGCGGATTGAACACTTCGATCCAATCCCAGAACGCCCCCGCGGCATCCGGGAAGACCGCCGCGTTGTCGCTCATCACCTCGGTGATTTGCAGCAGTCCGGCGGTGTCTGCTTCCGTCAGGATCCGATAGAAGAGCGGTGGCGTTGCAGACGGTGAAGGAATGAGCACCTGGAAACGCCCCGGTGCCGACTCGCTCACCGTGGCCGTGGGGTCCAGCGACCACACCATTGGGGTTTGCCACCCTTCGGCGACTTGCACCCGATGGGCCTTCGCGTCAACGGGATCAGCGGTGAACCCGAACCCTATCCCACCCCCCGCAGGCCGTTGGATCGACTCGCGCAGGATGACCGGTGGTTGCGGTGTCTGAGCCCAGAGCCACGCGGGAACGGCGGCGGACCAAACGACCGCTCGAAGCCACCCCCAGCGTGGTCGAAGCGTCACAGCCGGCTCTCCAATTTTTTGGCACGCCGAATCCACACCGCATTCCGGTTCTTCTCGAACGCCGGAGAGTGGTTCTGGTCGGCCAGCACCTCATCGATCTCGGCTTGGGCCTGATCGACCATCCCGCGCGACGCGAGCAATTCTGCGTACTGGACTCGGGCTCTGGGATAGCTGTTGTTTTCGAGCACCCGCTTCCAGTTGAGAAGGGCCGCATCCACTTCGCCCAAGGCGGTTTGGGCCTCAGCCAGTGCCATCAGCGTGTAGCCGAAATCGTGTCGCGGATCGGCCGCAAGGACCTTCTCCAGCAGCGGCTTGGCCTCGGCAGCCTTCCCTTGTCGCAAAAGGCACTGCCCGAGATGACTCTGTGTGTCGTCATCGTCCGAATCCCGCTCGAGGGCGCGACGGTAAGAGAGCTCGGCTTTCGTCAGTTTGCCTTGGGAAAAATACAAGTCACCCAAGTCGGAATGATCTCGAGCCTTGTCGAGGTGATGGATGCGGCTTTCCAGTTCCTTGATCCGACGACGGTCCGCAGCACCCGGCAACTCGAAGCCTCGCAGGCCGAACCCGCCACTGGCCGCCCCCTGTTGTCGATAGACCATGAAGTAGTAGAACACGGCGCTGAAAACGCTGAAAAAGAAGATGCAGGCCGCCCAGATCCACTCTTCCCGACGGAGGGCATCCACCAGCATCCAGAGTTGGAAAGCAGCCCCGATCAGCAACAGGGGATTACCGAGCGACAACTGCATCAAATCCTGAATCAAGCCGAACATTGGTCTAAGACTAAACCGGAACGATTCAGTTGGGAAGAAAGGGACGGAGCAGCGGAAATTCTTTCGCAAGACGAGGCGAGAGCGGGGAGCGGGCCTTTACATCAAAACAAGGCCCATCGGATTTTTCAGTCCGGCCTTGCGGGACTATTCGATTGGGTGCGCGGATCGTAGAGGCCCGTGCCAGTCGCGACGACATGGGCCACCAGACACACCAGCAACGCCGGCAAAATCATTTGCGCTCCAAAAAGCTCCCAGCCCAAGACCGCACAAGCCCAGGGCGTATGACTGGCCGCCGCAAACACCGCCACGAAACCCATGGCCGCAAACTCCGGCACCGGCCATCCGGCCAATGTGGCCAAGGCCTGTCCCAAGGCCGCACCGATGAAAAAGAGCGGAGTGACTTCTCCGCCTTTGAATCCTCCGGCCAAGGTCACCGTGGTGAAAATCAGCTTCCAACCCCAACTCCACGCGGTCACGCCGCCATCCTCAAAACAACGCACCAATGACGGATCGCTCGGCAATCGACCCTCCACACCCATTCCCAGATACGCATCGGTGCCCAAAATCATCGTCAGCACGATGACCACAGAGCCCGCCACCACCGGCCAGGTCCATCGAGGCAAATTCAATTTCTGGAAACCACATCCCCATCCTCGGAGCGCAGCCACGAACAAGCGCGCCGCCAATCCAAAGACCACACCCGCCACCACGCATTGCCACAAACCTCCCCACGGTTGGAGGGATATCGCCCGTGCCAAGGGATAAGTCGTGTGATGGACGCCCAAAGCAACACAAGTGGCATGCCCGGACCACGATGCGATGAGACACGGGATGGCTCGGCGCCATTGAAATCGCCCGAGTACCGGAAGTTCGATCGCGTAAAGCGCTCCGGCCCACGGCGTTCCGAAAACCGCGCCAAAACCACCGGCGATTCCGGCCAGAATGGCCAACGACGGATCAGGCACCCATGCGCTGAAACGTCGACCCCAGATCTGGGCTAGCGACGCGCCCATCTGAACGGCGGTGCCCTCCCGACCCACCGATCCACCGTACAAATGACTCAACAGCGTTGCCCACAACACCAACGGTGCCATGGCTACGGGAACTGCCGGCGCGCGTCGGTGCACAGCGTCCAGGATGAGGCTGACTCCACGCTCGGAACCGCGACCCCAGAGCGCATAGGCGCGCACCATCACGAGGCCGGCCACCGGCAACAGGAACAGCAACCACGGGTGACGCCACCGCAGTGCCGTGACCGCATCCAAAGCGAACAGAAACGCCGCACTGGCTGCTCCAGAACTCACCCCAACCAACACGGCCAAAACGGCCAATCCGCAACCCGCCATCAGGCGAGAGGGCGGGAGCGTCTCAAAGGACGGCAAGGCCGGGGTCATGACGACTCTCGGAGTTGGCCCGCGGCCTTGCAATCATGACAGACAATCAGCGGAGGCGCAGCGCGATTTGCTTGTCGAGCTCGCTGGCCAGAAGGATGTCGGCCTTGCCGTTGGACTGGCGAGCCTGAACAAAAATGCGGCTGGCGTTGGGCTCCAACTCCTCGACGCGGATCCACAAAGTGCGGTTCTCGATCTTGGCCGAGAGGGACTTCCGGACCACATCTTCGGAGGTCAAGGTGCCGTTGTACACGAGGGTGGCCTTGGCTGCTTCGAACAACTGGGCAGCCGGGCGCTCGTAGCGGCTTTCGATGAGGTCCGTCGAGAAGGGAACACCGACTTTCACCCGACCTTCTTGGGTCCGGTAGCAACCGGTGAAGCTC
>CAMATE010000293.1 GCA_945861075.1 Akkermansia muciniphila | reverse complement strand
GTCAGCGGCCGGGTGGGCAAGGGCGAGGGCGATGTGACCCAGGCCAATATTTATTGTCGTCTTCCGGAGTTGGGCGGGTTGATCGAGCAACTTCGCGGGAAGTCGCGAAGCTGGGGACAGTTGGAAGCGATGGGCAAGGCCCGTGGCGTGGTGGCCCGGTATCCGGATGTGCGGTCTTCGGTGGGGGCCATTTCTCCGTTGGGCGGCGGCGGCGGTCGCAACTCCGAGTTGTCGTTCAACCTCGTGGGTCCGGATTTGGAACGGCTCACGGCCTATTCTGAAACCTTGGTGAATGAATTGCGCCAGAATCCCGGTTTGGCCGACGTGGATACGACGTTGTCGAACCGGAAGCCTGAGATGCAGGTTCGCATCGATCGCGAGAAGGCCAGCCAGTTTGGTCTGCGCATCACGGACATCGCGGCGACCCTGCGCACCTTGGTGGGCGGGGAGATCATCGGGGTGTTCAAGGAGAACGACGAGCAGCACGATGTGTGGCTGCGGGCCGATGCCGCGCATCGGGGCACCGCGGAGGAGTTGCAGCAGGTGTTCGTCCGCACTCGTCCCATCGGCGCTTCGGGAGCCCGGCCCGAGATGGTGCCCTTGGGCAATTTCGTTCGCTTCGAAGAGGCACGGGGTCCCAACCAAATCGACCGCTTCCAGCGTCAACGCCGCGTGACCTTGGTGGCCAATTTGGGCACTTACTCGCTGGGCGAGGCGATCCAGGAGGTCGAGCGGGTGGTGGCCCGAATGGATCTTCCGCCGGAATATCAGGTGGTGATGGTGGGGCGCGCCAAGCAACTGAAGGAGACGCTGACCAACTTCCTCATGGCCTTCCTGGTGGCGGTGATCTTCATGTACATGGTCTTGGCGGCCCAGTTCGAGCACTTCATCTATCCCATCTCGATCTTGTTGGCCGTGCCGTTGTCATTGCCGTTCGCTCTGGCCTGGATGGTGTTCATCCATGAGCAGCTCAACATCTACGCCATTTTCGGACTCTTCATGCTCGTGGGCATCGTGAAGAAGAACGGCATCATGCAAATCGACTACACCCGGGTGCTGCGGGAGCGCGGGATGCCGCGCGAACAGGCCATCCTGGAGGCCAATCAAGTGCGCCTGCGACCCATCCTCATGACCACGCTGCTGCTGGTGGCGTCGATGGTTCCCATCGCGCTGGGCGTGGGTCCGGGGGCCGCAGGTCGGGCTTCGATGGCCAAGGTGATCATCGGCGGTCAGATGCTCTGCTTGCTGCTCACACTCCTGGTCACTCCGGTGAGCTACGCCATCTTCGACGACTGGGGCCGCCGGCTGTTGCGGCGCGGGCCGGGTGAAGGCTGAGATCAGCGGTTTCAGCGCAGCCGGTCCCAAGATTCAGAACGAAGTTATCGGTGGATGCCGGAACGGGTTTTCCTGGGTTGGGATCGTGGATGCTTGTCGTACCATCGGTTGGCCGGATTCCAAGTTCAGTGCCCCGCAGACTCGATCAAGGTGCGTTTGAGGTGGCCTGCGTGGGGCGGTTGGATAAAGGGTTGCTCACGATTTCCCATGCGAGACCTGGCGCCGAATATTTCGAATCCTGAATCCACCAGAGTTTTCCGGGTGGGAGCGGTGCAAATGATCTTTGCCGAGTCCATGGCGGCCAATTTGGGCAAGATCGAGCGGGCGGCCACCGCGGCGGCGCGGAAAGGTGCGGATGCGGTCCTGTTCCCGGAATGCGCCACGACCGGTTATGCGATGGATTTCGGGAGCCTCAAGTCGAGTGCGGTGGATCAGGCCTTGAACGCCATTTCCCAACTGGCTGCCGATTTGCGGGTGCAGTTGCTCGTGGGGAGCCCGATCTTCCGCAGCGGACGGCTTTACAACGCCTTGTTGGTGTTCAATCGATCCGGCCGGTTGGTGCATGCGTATTCCAAGTGCCAGTTGACGCCGGCAGACCGTCAGTGGTTTTCAGCCGGTGAAGATATTTCGCTCTTCGAACTCGATGGCATCCCGGCCTCCACCTTCATTTGCCACGAGCGGCGGTACCCCGAATTGCCCCGGATCTCCGCGATGGCCGGTGCCCGCATCTTGTTCCATCCGAATGCCGGGATGGATTCGTTGTCGGTTTCTCGCAAGAAGCGTGGGGGGCGGGATGGCATGGCGGTCCGCGCCTTCGAGAATGCCGTTTACTATGTTTTTGCCAATTCGGTGGGCCCGCAAGGTCCGGGAAAATGGTCCGCCGGTGACTCGAAGATCGTTCATCCCAGCGGCAAAGTGCTTCGGATCGCCAACAATCAGGACGAAGCCACCTTGATCGCCGATTTAAAAATGGCGGATGCCACCGGCAAGTACGCCTTGGAAAGCTTGGAGCATCCCCGTTGGCTGGCTGCGCATTGGAGATCCCTCCTGCCAAAACTATTGCGGAAGGCACGGCGGACGGATGCTCTCTTTGAGAAGCGGTTTCCGGGTCGCCCCGCCTGACTGAACGGTCTTGGTTTTTTCGGAAGCATTCTCAGGCAGGAATTGCTTCCGGCTGAAAACACCCTTCCAAAACGGCCCTGTTTCCCGCATTTTTCCGACCTTGGCTATGTTTACTGGCACTTTCACGGCATTGGTCACCCCGTTTCGCGATGGAGAACTGGACGAAGCGGCCTTTGAGAAATTGGTTCGCTCCCAGATCAAGGGCGGGGTGGATGGGATCGTGCCCATGGGAACCACCGGTGAGTCCCCGACACTCGATTATGACGAACACCTGAAGGTGATCGAGTTGGCCGTGAAGTTTTCGGGCGGCAAGTTGCCGGTGTTGGCGGGTACCGGTGGCAATTCCACGCAAGAGGCCATCTTCCTGACCCAAGAGGCCGAGAAGCTCGGGGCGGATGGTTCACTCCAGGTGGCCCCGTACTACAACAAGCCCACGCAGGAAGGCGTTTATCAGCACTTCGCGGCCATCGCCCGGTCCACCCGGTTGCCCATCTTGCTTTACAGCATTCCGGGTCGCTGTGGCATCGAGATCGGGATCGACACCGTCAAGCGCCTGGCGTCGGAGTTCAAGAATGTCGTCGGCATCAAGGAGGCAGGGGGTTCGTGCGACCGCGTCAGCCAATTGCGGGCGGCTTGCGGACCGAAGTTTGAGATCGTCAGCGGCGATGATTCGCTGACGCTGCCCTTCATGAGCGTCGGTGCCCAAGGCGTCATCAGCGTGGCCTCCAATGTGGCCCCGCGCGAGGTGTCCAAGATGGTGCGCGCGTTTGCCGCCGGTGATGCCAAGGGGGCGCTGAAGCTGCACACCCGCTTGTACCCGCTCTTCAAGAATCTCTTTGTTGAGACCAACCCTTCGCCGTGCAAGACCGCGTTGGCGTTGAAGGGGATGATGGGCGAGGAAGTGCGCCTGCCGTTGGTGCCCTCGTCGACGGCCACGCGCGAATTGATCCGCAAGACCTTGACCGAGGCAGACCTGCTCTGAGCCCCGGGATCGGAAGCCGCCTGGTATCGTCTTTACCTGTGCGTGGCCCCGATCTGGACCTGTTTCAACGTGCCTTCCCGATGATCATCGCCCCCTCTCTACTGGCCTCGGATTTCGGTCGCTTCGCCCATGAGGCGGCGCGCGTCCAGCGTTCGAGTGCGGAGTGGTTGCACTTGGACATCATGGATGGGCACTTCGTCCCGAACATCTCCTTCGGGCCGGAGGTGGCCAAGTCGGTGCGCAAGGTGTTCCGGCGGCATCTCGACGTTCACCTGATGTGTTCGAAGCCGGAAATTTTGCTCGAGCCGTTCGTGAAGGCCGGGGCGGATTCCATGACCATTCATGTGGAGTTGGGCGACTTGGTCAACCCGCTCCTGTGGCGCATCCGGTCGATGGGCAAGCAGGTGGGGTTGGCCGTGAATCCGCCGACGAACATCGCGTCGGTTCGCCCCTATTTGGCGCAGGTGGATCTGGTGC
>CAMATE010000292.1 GCA_945861075.1 Akkermansia muciniphila | reverse complement strand
ACTGGGATCCGACCAGCGGGTTACCAACACCGGCGGCGGCAACACCTCCTCCAAACTCGTGGAGAAGGATCCCCTGACCGGTCAGGATGTGACGGTTCTCTGGGTGAAGGGTTCCGGCGGTGATTTGCGCACGGCTTCCAAGGAGTTCTTCAGCTCCCTGTATCAGGACCGCCTCATCAGCCTGCAGTCGGTCTATGCAGCCCGCTCCGACAAGGGCCTGAAGTCCCCGGCCGAGGACGACATGGTGGCGATGTACTCGCACACCACCTTCAACCTCAACCCGCGCGCCTCGTCGATCGACACCCCGCTGCACAGCTTCATCCCCGGGCGTTTTGTCGACCACATGCACCCTAACGCGATCATTGCGATCGCTGCTTCCAGCCGATGCGTGGAACTGACCCGCGAGATCTTCGGCGATTCCATGGATTACGTCCCCTGGATGCGCCCCGGCTTCGAATTGGGCTTGGCGATGCAGGACGTTTGCCAGAAGAACCCCAAGGCCAAGGCCATCATGATGGGCCAACACGGCTTCATCTCCTGGGACGAGGACGACAAGCAGTGCTACCTCGCCACCCTCGAATACATCGAGAAGGCCGCGGCTTTCATCGAGGCGAAGTACCAGGCCAAGGGCGGCGACGCGACGGCCTTTGGGGGTTCCAAGTACCAGACCTTGCCGCAAGAAGCCCGCAACCAAATCCTCTCGGCCATCCTCCCGTGGCTACGTGGCCAAGTCAGCCAGCAGCGCCGGCTAATCGGCACCGTGCAAGATGACGATCGCATCCTCCGCTTCGTGAACTCCCAGGATGCAGCCCGCTTGGCCGAACTGGGCACGAGCTGCCCCGACCACTTCCTCCGCACCAAGATCAAGCCGCTGTACGTCGACTGGAACCCGCAAACCGAAGACGGTGCTGCCCTCAAGGCCAAGCTCAAGGCGGGTCTGGAACAGTACCGCAAGGACTACGCGTCCTACTACGAGCGCTGCAAGCGGTCGAACTCTCCGGCCATGCGCGACCCGAACCCGACGGTCATCCTCATTCCTGGCCTGGGCATGGTGGCTTGGGGCAAGGACAAGTCGGAGAGCCGCGTCACCGCCGAGTTCTACAACTGTGCCGTCGAGGTGATGCGCGGAGCCGAGGCCGTCGATCGCTACATTGCGCTCCCGCAGCAGGAAGCCTTCGACATCGAATACTGGCTTCTCGAGGAGGCCAAGCTGCGCCGCATGCCGCCCGAGAAGGAATTGGCCCGTCAGGTGGTCATCGTCATCGGAGCCGGTTCGGGCATCGGTCGCGAGACCGCCCTGCGCATCAGCAAGGAAGGCGCCCAGATCGTGTGCGTGGACCTCAACGAAGCGGCTGCTCAAGCGACCGCCAATGAGATCATCGCCAAGCTCGGACAGGGCATCGGCGTCGCCGGCACAGGCATCAGTGGCTGCGGTCCTGCCATCGGCTTGGCGGCCAACATCACCGACCGGGCCAGCATCCGCGCCATGCTCGACCGAGTGGCCTTGGCCTACGGCGGATTCGATTCCATTTGCGTCACCGCGGGCATCTTCGTCCCCAGCGACACCAGCGGTCATATCCCGGACGACAAGTGGGCGCTCACCTTCAACATCAACGTGACCGGTAGTTACCTGGTCGGCGACGAGGCGGCCAAAACTTGGAAAGAACAGGGATTGCGCGGAAATCTGGTGCTCACCACCAGCGCCAATGCTGTGGTCGCCAAGAAGGGCAGCGTGGCCTACGACTGCTCCAAGGCGGCGGCCAACCACTTGGTGCGCGAGTTGTCCATGGAGTTGAGTCCGCTTGTGCGCGTGAATGGCGTGGCTCCGGCCACGGTGGTCCAAGGCTCGGCAATGTTCCCGCGGGATCGCGTCATCGGCTCTCTGGCCAAGTACAACATCCCCTACACCGAGGACGAGGCCACCGAATCGCTGGTGCGCAAACTGGCGCAATTCTACGCAGATCGCACCCTCACCAAGTCACCGATCACTCCAGCCGATCAGGCCGAAGCCTACTTCCTGCTGATCAGCCAGCGACTGAGCAAGACCACCGGACAGGTGATCACCGTGGACGGCGGCCTGCACGAGGCCTTCCTCCGCTGAAGGCGTGCCCCGTCTGAGTCCAGAGGTTCCATCCCGAAGGATTCAGAAGGATTGGAAATGATTCAGTGGGAAGCCCCTGCTGAATCATTCGAAGAATCTTCGGTACCAGCATCGCCCTCGTCGGATCCGGCATCGGATCCCCCGGGGGCGACTCCGTATTCACGCAGCTTGTTGCGCATGGTGCGGACACTGATTCCCAGCAGTCGAGCGGCCTGGGTTCGATTTCCACCGCAGGTATCCACCGCCTGAAGGATGGCATGCTTCTCCAACTGATCCAACGGAACGATGCTTCCCTGTCCCAATGGAGCAGAACCGGAAGTAGGAGTAGACGACGGACTGGACGACGGACTGGACGACCAACTACCCGCCGGATTTGCGGCGGAAACACTGGAAGGAGCCGTAGAGACCACCGTGGCCGATTCAACCACACCCGTGGCCGCAAGATTTCGCGAGGGGGCAGGCGGCGTAATGGCCACGGTAACGCTGGACGGATGGAACCCCAAGTGACCCTCCGACAGTTCTCCACCGTCGGGACACAAGATCACGGCCCGCTCGATGACATTTTGGAGCTCGCGGACATTGCCCGGCCAATCGTGGGAAACCAAAGCTGCCTGACAGGAAGCCGAAATGCCATTGACCCGGACACCGTGCTTTCGGGTCAGACGCTGCATGAACTGCTCGGCCAAAAACGAAATATCTTCGCGCCGCTCACGCAGCGGTGGCACCGAAATGGGAACCACGTTCAGTCGGAAGTAGAGATCTTGCCGAAACTCTTTCCGGGCAATGCTCTCCTCGAGATTACGGTTGGTGGTGGCGATCACGCGAACATCCACCCGGATCAGTCGATTACCACCCACGCGCTCCAACTCGCGCTCTTGAAGCACCCGGAGCAGTTTGGCTTGGACGTGCGGGGCCACCTCGCTGATTTCATCCAGCAAAATCGTGCCACCGTGCGCCAACTCGAAACGCCCCTCGCGCTTGGTCATGGCCCCGGTGAAAGCCCCCTTCTCATGCCCGAAGAACTCGCTCTCAATGAGGTTTTCCGGGATCGCCGCGCAGTTCACCTTGATGAACGGCCCGTTGGCTCGGGAACTCTCGCGGTAAATCGCCCGGGACACCAACTCCTTGCCGGTGCCGCTCTCCCCTTGAACCAACACCGTCGCTTGGGTTCGAGCGACCTTGCGGATGAGGTCGCGCAAACCCTGCATAGCCGGGCTGCGACCGAGCAACTCGGAACCGGTCGCCTCGGAAGGATCCCCCTGACTCAAGTATCGGTTTACCTTGATGAGTTGGGTAAACTCTTGGGCCTTCTTGAGAGTGATATCTATCTGGTCCGAGGAAAACGGCTTGATCAGGTAATCAAAAGCGCCATCCCGCATGCAGGCCACGGCCGATTCGATGGATGCATGGCCGGTCATCATGACCACCAGCGGCTTGACCGATCGATTCTGCAAAATCCGCAAAATTTCGGTTCCCTCGCCGTCGGGCAAGCGAACGTCCACGAAGCCCAGGTCAAAGTTGTCTTTGCTCAGGTAGTCCTGAGCAACGGCCAACGTTGAAACCCCGATGACATCGAACCGCCGTCGCTGGAGCTGGATCTCCAGCGCCCGGCGAATGACCTCGTTGTCTTCGACGATCAGGATTTTCTCGAGCGACATATGCTCGTTTCCGTCGGAGACGATGGACTTTCCTGAACCCATGGTATGCGATTGGAGGGTCAACCTTGCGATGCGTAGTACTGGTCCACCCGCGCCATGACATCGCGATAGGCGATATCCTGCTCATAGATGAGCTTGAATTGTTCAATGGCCTCTTGGGGGCG
>CAMATE010000291.1 GCA_945861075.1 Akkermansia muciniphila | reverse complement strand
ATTTCCCCCAGGACTGCCACCTGAGCCCCGACCGCTTCATGGCCGGCCTTCAGCGTGAGCTGGAGCTCCTGGGATGCCGCTTCCGTTGGAATGCCGAAGTGCGCGGCTGGCAAACCGAACACGGTCGGGTCCGGGCGGCCTGGGTCGATGGAGAAGCCTTGGAGGCCGATGAGTTTGTGCTGTGCGGCGGATCCTGGTCGCCAGAGACCGCCCCTCAACTCGGTCTCAACCTGCCCATCCAGGCAGGCAAAGGCTACAGCCTGACCCTGCGACAACCCCGGGAATTGCCGAACCTTTGCTCCATCTTCACCGAAGCCCGAGTGGCCATCACCCCCATGGGCGACACCCTGCGCTTCGGCGGAACCATGGAAATTGGGGGCCTCAACGAGACCATCAATCCAGTCCGGGTGCGGGGCATCATCAAGTCGGTGCCGAAGTATTTCCCCCGATTCGAGGAGAGCGATTTCGCCGGCATCGAACCGTGGTTCGGATTACGACCCGTGCCTCCCGACGGGCTGCCTTACATTGGCCGAACGAAACGCCTCGCCAATCTCTGCCTGGCCACCGGACACGGAATGATGGGCATTAGTTTGGCCCCGATCACCGGTCAACTCGTCGCCGACACGCTCACTGGGGCCCGCCCTCGCTTCGACCTGTCGCTCCTGTCGCCCGATCGGCATTCGGGATAGGTGTGACCGAAACGGCTTTTTGAGCGAGTGGATTAAACCGGTGGATTAAACCGGTGGATCAGACGGGGTAAAACGGGGCGGCCTAAAAACGGACGGGGGCCGGCTTTTTGAGCCGACCCCCAAGTGACGGAAGCATTTACGCCTTCACTCCAGGCGCCATAACCACGACGAGGCAAACACCCAACTGCCATCCGCAGCCCCGCCGTCAGCACGCTCCCTTTGCCAACCCTTAGCGGATAGTCTCCAACCACCTACTCCGACGCGGGATTTGGCTGATTGCTCAAAGTTTTTCAGGAAAACTTTTTGAGGCTCCGAATTCAACGCACAGCCGGATCCTGGATCCTCAACATGACCTCATTCCGACGGAACACAGACGGTGTCCAAGGCGGGTCGAAATATCCGTAGACCGGCAGGGCATCGGCCACCGAAATTCCCCGACCCTTCAGCCACGACTGCAATTCCCCCAGAACCGCCACCTCCCGCTCCAAAGACCGGCCTCCGCGGAATCGATAAACGGCAAATCGGCCCGCAGGAACCTCCCGACGGCGCAAGGCCCCATCATTGGGCATAGGCACCGACGTGGCCGCCATGTTCTTGGGCATGACGAAGGCCATCACCCGTTGGGACGAAGGGGCGTTGGTCGGTGCACCGGCCATATACACCGGTGTGGTCATGGCGATTTTTTGTTGGGACTGATTGCGCCCGGTGATGAATCCAAACAGGCGACCGAAGCTTCCGTCGGAATCTCCGCTTCCCGAACCCATGGTGGTCTCCACCCATTGCAACGTGGGATACTCCCGGATTTGGAACGCCCCGTCGGACTCCATCACCTGATACGGAGCCGTCTCGTAGCCAGCCCGGGTCACCTGACACCCGCCAGCCGCCACCAGGATCACGACCAATAGGGCCGCCGAAGAGAGAGCAATCCACTGGGTTTTCATTGCGGCCCATCTTCAACCGGGATGCAGCAAACGCAACTAGGGTCTGACCCGATTCAGGCCAACACCGCCCGGATCACCTCGCCATGGACATCGGTCAACCGGCGATTGGCCCCCAGATGGAGCACATTCAACCGCTCGTGATCCAAACCCAGCAACTGCAGCGCCGTGGCATGGAAATCGTAAGTGGTGGTGATGTCGTGGGCTGCCTTCCAAGACCATTCATCACTTTGCCCGTAAGCCACCCCGGGCCGCACTCCAGCACCGGCCATCCAGCCCACGAAGGTGCCCCCATTGTGATCGCGGCCTTCACTGCTTTGGGCAAAGGGCATCCGGCCGAATTCCGTGTTCCAAAGAATCAAGGTGTCATCGAGCAGGCCACGTGCCTTCAAATCCCGGAGAAGCCCGGCGATGGGCAAATCCGTCGCTGCGCACATGGGCGGCAGTTCCTTGGCCATGTTGGCATGGTTATCCCAATTGCCGGTGGGGCCTCCCGCACCGCTCCAGACCTGCACAAAGCGGACCCCGCGTTCCACCAACCTTCGGGCCATCAGGCAGCGGCGGCCAAAATCCTGAGTCTCCTTACGGTCCAATCCGTAGAGACGGCGGGTCGGCTCGGTCTCTCCGTCGAGGGCGAAGACTTCCGGGGCGCTGAGTTGCATCCGGGCCGCCAGTTCATAGGCCTGGATACGCCCTTCCAAACGAGCATCCCGATCGTGCGATTCCAAATGCTGACGATTCCATTTCTGGACCAGCGCCAACCCTTCTTGATTGGCATCGGGCGTGACGAATCGAGCGGAACTCGGCGGGTTCAAATCGGCCATCGGCGACGCTTGCCCGGCCTGAATCAGGGTCCCTTGATGACTGACCGGCAGGAAACCGGCCGAGAAATTACCGCGTTGGTTGTACGGAAGCCCCTTGGTGTCGGGCAGGACCACGAAGGCTGGCAAATTGTCGGACTCGCTGCCCAGGGCATAGCTGACCCAAGCCCCGAAGGCCGGAAAACCCGGCAGCAGCGACCCGGTGTTCATCAGGTAACTGCCCGGCCCATGGACATTGGTCTTCGACTGCATGGCCATGAGGAACGCCATTTCGTCCACGCACTGGGCGATGTTCGGTAACAAATCCGAAACCCAGCGACCGCTCTGCCCGTGCTGACGCAACGGCACCGGCGGCTTGAGCACCTTACCGGGCTCGCTCGTCGGCGCTTCGATCCGAACGCCCGCACCCGGATCAAAGGACTGGCCGGCCCGACGAAACAACTCCGGCTTGTGATCAAAGAGGTCCATCTGGCTGGCACCGCCATTCATGAACAACTGAATCACCCGCTTGGCACGGGGCTGATGGTGGGGGCGATGACCCGCGGCCACCGGATCAATGCGGACCGTCTCTGCTGCCAGAAGTTGCCGGAGCGCCACACCGCCGAATCCGGCCCCCAAATGACGCACGAAATCCCGCCGGTTGAACGCGCGACCGAAAGGCAATCCCGGGGAGTTCATGGCACGAAGAGAAACTCGTTGCTGTTGAAGATCAACCGGCAGGCGTTGGCCAGGCCGTGCTTCTGGGCATACTGGGCCCATTCCTGGTGTTCGGTGTTCGTGAGGGGACGCCCCCAGGCCCACCATCCCACTTCCTCCCAAGATCTGCCGCCGTCGCCACCCCGAGCCTGGAGGGATTCAGCCCAATGCTCGGCCTGGCGGAGGGAGAAGGCGTTGTTCCAGAGCGCGAGCGCCTGTTGGAGGGTCACCGAATTGTTGCGCGCGGGCAGGAGTTGATCACCCGCCGGGCAGTCCAGAGCCTCCATCCAGGGATCGGGCAATGTCCGGAACAAAAACCGGTAGACACTCCTCCGTCGGCCCTCGGGGGCATCGGAATCAAAACGCGTGTAGTCCACTTGGGGCGTCACGTGAATGCCCGGTTTCAAATCAAATTGCCGATCCCCGGGCCCGCCCATGCGCAAATCCAAACGCCCATTGATGAGCAGCATGGCATCGCGAACGCATTCGGCGTCCAAACGCGTGCGGTTCATTCGGGAAAACCATCGATTTTCCGGATCGAGCTGAACCGTCCGATCCCTCTTCTCATTCGATGGCCCGGAATGACCGGAAGCCTGACTGCGTTGCCGATACGTCGCGCTGGTCAGCAACAAGCGGTGCAACGCCTTGAAGGATCCTCGGGCGTCATCCCGGAACCACACCGCCAGCCAGTCCAGCAATTCTGGGTGCGATGGAGGGGAACCCATGCGACCCAAGTCATTGGGTGTGGCCACCAAGCCGTGTCCAAAATGGTGGAGCCACACGCGATTGACGATGGAACGCCAGGTCAAGG
>CAMATE010000290.1 GCA_945861075.1 Akkermansia muciniphila | reverse complement strand
GGATGTATTCGCCAGAACGTCTCCTGCAAGACTTCCGGTCCGGAGTCGTCTTCGATTGGCCGGTCGTGGATGGGATTCCAGTGGGCTACATGGCCACCGAACTCGATCGTTCCGCTCGCGTGCTGCACCTGCACAAGCTGTATGTGTTGCCGCAGCATCACCGTCAGGGCATGGGCAGTGGGCTCCTGAATCAGGCCTTCCAAGCGGCTTGGGATGCGGGTTGCCAACGCGTTCGCCTCAACGTGAACAAGGGAAACCACCCGGCCATTGCCTTGTATCGACGACACGGCTTCGTTGTCGAAGCCTCGGTCGTGAACGACATCGGCGGCGGCTATGTCATGGACGACTACGTAATGGTGCGCCCCTTGCCCGTGAGCGCCTTCGGTTGAGCGGGGGAGTCTTGGCCTTATGACCCACAACCAACTCAGCCGGTCTGGCTTGGGCTCGTCTACTGCCCGAAATCGGCCTATTTCAGATCAATTGGCCAACTGTCCCAGCCGCTCCTGCAATTGCGAAGTCCAACGGCTGACGTAGCTCATCGCGCGTGCGGCTTCTTCAAGGGATTCCAGCGGTAGTTGGACCATTCGGTCCGGCGATGAGACCGGAGGCGCAGATTCCCAGGCGGCATTGAGATTTCGCAGTGTGGTTTCCAAAGCCTCCCGGCGGGTGTTCACCTGTCGTTGAAGCGCCATCAACCGGTCACTCCATTCCAATGCCTGGCGCATACGCTGGAGCTTGAGCATGGGGGAATCGGAATTGGGCGTGGTTGCCAAAAACGTGTCCGCATCGCGACAGGTCTGACCAATTTCGACAAAGAGGTCCATGGTGCCGGCGGGGATGCGCTGGATATCCCGTGAGGGCGCGCCCCGTTCCAGTTCCAGCAGGTGGAAGAGCCTGTCCCGGGATTCCTTGAGCGTGTTGTACGCGGCATTGAGTTCGGCGGAACGCGTGTTGGCCTGGGCCAGTTCCGATTCCGTGCCGCCATGGAAGCGATCCGGGTGGGTGGCTGCGGACAGCTCCAGAAAACGGGCCTTCAATGCGTCGGCATCGAGCCACGGTCGGCGCGGCTCTTGAAGTAACTCGAAACAATCGGTCATGGACAAGGCAGACGGTGGCTCCGGAAGGCTCCGGCATCAAATGCTTCGTCACTGCATCCGCTTGGCCGGGACTGGTGCATCGCTGACATTCCAGCGTGCCATCCGCACATAGCACTCCCGGCCGGATTCGATACCCTGCCACGGACAACGTTCCCTGGACTGGCGGGTTATGCCTTGCGGCCTTGCGTACATGGAGGGTCAATCCTCCAAAGAATGCGCGGGCCGCTGGCGGTGTTCCCGGTCTTGCGTTGTCTGACTGAAGCCATGAAACAGTTCCTGAGATCACTCCTGCCGATGTGGGCCTTGTTGGCCGTCACCTTCGGTCTCCATGCCGCTCCGCTTCGCGTGTTCATTCGCGGCGGTGTCAAAACCCACGGCCCCAACCAGCACGATCACCCGAGATTCCTAGGCGAATGGGCCAAGCTCCTCACCGAGCGGGGAGTCACCGCCAGCGGTGCCATGGAATTCCCGACAGCAGCCCAGCTTGAGGCGACCGACGTGCTGGTGATTTATGCCGCCGACGGCATGAAGATCACCGGTGACGAGCGGGGGCGCTTCGAGCATTTCCTCTCCCGGGGTGGTGGCGTGGTGGTGCTCCATGACGGTGTGGTCAGCGGTGACCAGCACGAGTGGTGCAAGAAGATCATCGGCGGCGCCTGGCGCTGGGACGGCGACAAGAAGACCCAGTGGCACGAGGGGAATGTGGGCGTCTATTTCGTCAACCCCGAGCACCCGATCGTGAAAGGGGTTTCCAACTTCGACTGGAAGGACGAGGTCTACAACCGCCTCGACATGGCCGAAGACGTCAACGTCTTGGCTCAGAGCTTCGTGGATGTCTTCAACATCTGGCCCCAGCTGTGGACCTACGAGAAGACCTTGCCCGAGGCCAAGGCGCCCTACCGCGCCTTCGTGAGCATCCCGGGCCACGAGTACGATTCGTTCAACACGCCGCACTACCGAGCCATCTTATTGCGCGGCATCGCCTGGGCGGGCAAGCGCGCCAACGCCGATGAGTTCTGCAAGCCCGAGGAATTGGCCTCGCTCAAGTACCCGGCCGGCGGCCCGAAGCCCGCCGCCGAGGCACTCAAGACCTTCCAGACGCATCCGGAGTTCAAGGTCTCCCTCACGGCCGACGAGAACGTGGCCGAGAAGATCATGTCCATGGACTGGGACGAGAAGGGCCGCCTGTGGGTGGTCGAGACACCCGAGTACCCGGGCGGTCGCGACGTGAACAAGAACGACTTCAAGGCCTACTGGAACCGCGCCCAGAACCCGACCGCTTTCCCGGTGGGCGGCAAGGAATCCCGCAAGCCGCTCGATCGCATCTCCATCTTGGAAGACACCAACGGCGATGGCGTGGCCGACAAGCGCACCCTCTTTGCCGACGGCCTCGAATTGCCCACGTCTCTGGTGTTCTGGAAGGACGGCGTGATCGTGGCTCAGGCCCCGGACATCTTGTGGATCCGGGACACCAATGGCGACGGCCGCGCCGACAAGGTCGAGACCCTCTACACCGGCTGGGGCACCTTCGACACCCATGCGGTCATTAGCAATTTCCGCTGGGGCATGGATGGCTGGATTTACGGATCGGTGGGCTACACCCGCGGTCGTGTGAAATCGGGCGACGGATCCAAGGACTTCGGCGACATCGCTGCGGGCATTTACCGCTTCAAGCCCGATGGCTCTGCGGTGGAGCAAATCGCCGCCGGCGGCTGCAACACCTGGGGCTGCGAGATTGCGCCCGACAACGAAATCCTCTTCACGACGGCCACCTGCGGCGAGCCCATTTGCCACGTGGTCATTCCCGAGAAGATTTTGGCCCGCGGACAGGTCGGCGGCATGAAGTCATTCCTCAATGTCATCGAGGAAAACAAGATCTACCCGGCCTTTGACGAGAAGCGTCAGCCGTACGTGCAAATCGACTGGGTGGGAGCTTGGACTGCCGCCGCGGGCGCGACGATTTACGACGGTGGCGCCTGGCCGGCCAAGTGGGCCGCCACCGAGCGGTATTCGTTCTTCATGAGCGAGGCCACCCGCCAGCTCTTCCATCATGAGTTTCTCGACCCCAAGGGCGCCACCTACCAGGGCCGCAAGGAAGATGGCCGCAAGCAGACCGAGTTCCTCGCCAGCACCGACTACTGGTTCCGCCCCATCCACAGCCGTGTGGGTCCTGACGGGGCCATCTACGTGGTGGATCTCTACAATCAAATCGCTGTCCACAACGACACCCGGGGTCCCGGTCACGGCGCCCGCAACGCGGCTTCCCGTCCGGATCGGGATCACCATTTCACCCGCATCTGGCGCATCCAGCACAAGGAAGCCAAGACGCTGCCGACCGCGAAGTTCGACCGCAATGACGCCGACACCCTGGTGGCGGCCCTGAACCATCCGAATGGGTGGGTGCGTTCCACGGCCAACCGCCTGTTGATCGAGCAACCCGCCTTGCTGGAGTCTGCGTTGCCGGGTCTGGGTCAGTTGATTGGCGATACTTCCGCCCCGGCCGAATCCCGCATTCAGGCGCTGTGGCTCTACCGCGTGGCTGCTTCCAATGGTCCGGTGCCTTGGCAGGATGAAGCGGCGGCTTCCGTGCTCAATGACCCGTCAGCCTGGGTTCGCAAGAACGCCCTCCGGGTGGCCACCGAGTTGGTGTCCAATCCCGCCAACCTCCGTTCCAAAGATTCCGATCCGGTGAAGACCACCGAGAAGGCGGTCATTGAGCGCCTGAGCGATCCCGATGGGCGCGTGCGCATCAATGCCTTGATGGCCGCGGGTTCGCTGCCGGCCTCCCGCGCTCTGGCCGATGCCGTGGTGGCCGCCTGGCCCAACCTCAAGGACCGCTGGCTCGAGTCCGCGGCCGTGGGTGCCGCCGACAAGGATCCGCTGCTT
>CAMATE010000289.1 GCA_945861075.1 Akkermansia muciniphila | reverse complement strand
GACCCCGAACTCCGTCTCCAGCAAATAGGCCACGCCCCCCTTGCCCGACTGGCTATTGACGCGAATGACCTCGCGATACTCGCGTCCGATATCGGCCGGATCGAGCGTGAGGTACGGGACATCCCAGTGGCTGCGCGTACCGGTCTCCCATTCGGCCAACCCTTTCTTGATGGCATCCTGGTGGGAACCGCTGAAGGCCGTAAAAACCAATTCGCCGGCGTACGGCTGCCGCGGCGGCACCGTCAACCCAGTGCACCGTTCGTAGACCTCACGAATTTGCCCCAAATTAGAGAAATCGAGATTCGGGTGGATCCCCAGCATGTAGAGGTTCAACGCCACCGCGATCACATCGAGATTGCCGGTGCGCTCGCCGTTTCCGAAGAGCGTCCCTTCGACGCGGTCGGCCCCCGCCAACAAACCCAACTCTGTGGCCGCCACGCCGGTGCAACGATCATTGTGGGTGTGCAGGCTGACGATGAGGCAATCGCGGTTGCGGATGTTGCGGCACATCCACTCGATTTGGTCGGCATACACATTCGGCGTCGCGACCTCCACCGTGCACGGCAGGTTCAGGATCATTTTCCGCTGCGGCGTCGGTTGCCACACCGACATCACCGCCTCGGAGATCTCCAAGGCGAAATCGAGTTCGGTGGCGCTGAAACTTTCCGGAGAATACTGCAGCCGCACGTCCGTGCCTTGCAACCGGTGCAGTCGTTCTTGAATCCACCGCGCTCCCTGAATGGCGATGGCCTTGATCTCTTCCCGACTTTTCCCGAAGACCACCCGGCGCTGGGCGGGCGACGTGGAATTGTACAAGTGGATGACCACCCGCTTGGCTCCGACCAACGATTCGATGGTCCGCTCGATCAAATCTTCCCGGGCCTGCACCAAGACCTGGATGGTCACATCTTCCGGGATGCGGTTCTCTTCGATGAGCCGTCGATTGAAGGCGAACTCGGTGTTCGACGCCGAAGGGAAGCCGATCTCGATTTCCTTGAAGCCGCAGTTCACCAGAGTTTGGAACAACTCGAGCTTCTGGGCCACGTTCATGGGAACGGCCAGCGCCTGATTGCCATCGCGAAGGTCGACACTGCACCAAATGGGAGGCGCGCTCAGCGTACGCGCGGGCCATTGACGGTCGCGCAAGTCCACCGCCGGAGCGGGGCGATACTTCGTGGCAGGATTCTTCAACATATCCGAGACGCCAACGAGGATACGATGCCCGGAGCGCTCGCGGCAGGAAAAAAGCAGCCCGACCATCGCTGCGTCAAATCCCACAAAGACCGAACGGGCCCAAGAACTCGTCCCCGCCTCATCCGCTCCTCATGCCCGATCCGCCCCAAGCTTGAACCGGAATGCTCGAACCTGGCAGGAACGCTGTCCCAGTGCCTGCCTACCGGATCCGGAAGAAGAGCTGGTCCGGGCCGGTGACGACACTCACCTCGGAAGTCCCATCCTGCGGCAAGGCTTCCATTTCCAGAACCAACGCGAATGGCGACAAAAGATCCCCTGCGGCCTCCAGTCGGTAGCGCTGACCCGCCTGAGCGGCCCAACGAATTCGGATCCGTCCCTCCGATTCTCGGGTGGCCTCCAATTGGATCGGCGGCGCCTCCGGCATTGAAATGGGTACGCCAAAAAACATGGGGCTTTCGCTGGCGGCCATCGGTCCCTTCGGGCCCAGGAAACCCGCATCGAATTTCCGCGCCACCGCTCCGGCCCCCAAATCCAAACCAACCCCAGCGGCCACGCGCACGGTCTGCCCACGCCTCAGCCCACCCAACTCACGGCGCGGAATGGCGATCTGGAGGGTATGGGCGCTGCTCACACTGGAAGCCACGACCCCACGCAACGACTCGGCATTCCAAGCGCGGATTCGACTGCCGGGAACAGAACTGAGCGAGGTGTCCAACCGGAACACCCCCTGCCCCAGCGCCACCTCCGACCGCGGTCGGCGAAACCGGCGATCTGGCTCTTGCGCCAACACATCGCTCACCAGAATTCCCATTGAAGGGCGAAACCCATCGCCGAAAGACACGCCCTCAGCGAAATCCAATCCATCGGCCCCTTCAGCGGCTGGGTCATCGGCCGGATCCCGACGACCATTGCCCAGTCCTGCCAACGACGACACCCCCGGCAATCCGGGGACCTCCAGAAACAAATACACATCCGAACCTTGGGAGAACGCCAGACCGTCGAGACTCAGATACAAGTTGGTGCTATCCAACATCATCCGAAGCCTTCCCAAATTGCTGGATCGCCCGGTCACCGAGGATAGGGCCGGCACCCGCGACATACCGTGGGCCTCCCAAACGGGCGCTTGCTGTGAAACCACCGCGTCTGGAGTGCCCCATGCGGCTGCCGGCGCAGGCGCCGGATCGGGATCGGGCTGACGCCGAATGACCGACTGATCCTCCACCTGCCCCTGCGTGTTGATGCAGCGAATGGTCAGCGTGTCGCCCTCGAATCGCAATTGGGTGAAGTGGTACACCACGCGGAAGGCGGACTGGAACGCCGACACCTCTCGCAGCCCATAGGGTACGGCCCCACCACCACCGGTCACGATGGAGGTCATGCCTTCCACCGGAATCAAACGCTCGTAATTGTGGTCATGTCCGGAGAGGTACAATTGAACCCCATGCCGCTGGGCAATCGGCAGCAGCACCTCGGCGAATTCAGCGCCATCCGGTCGGCTATTGTGATTGGTGTCATCGAAACGATGGACCGACGACGTCTCCCAGGGAATATGCGCCAAGACCACCTTCCACGGCTTTTTGGAGGCGGCCAGATCCCGATCCAGCCACCGAGCCTGCGGACTGTTGGTGCGCATTTGGTATTGCCAAAAATAAGGCTGAAACAGGACCGCGAAATGCACGTCGCCCGCATCGAAGGAGTAGTAGGCTTGAGGCACGGTCCTTTCCGCCGCGTGCTCCCAAGCCGGTGTGTCGTTGGTCGGTGAACCGAAGATTTCCAACAAGGGATCGAAACCGTAGTACAGATCGTGATTGCCCCAGGTGAACGCGGAGGGGCGGGTGCGCATCCACGGCCGGAAGATGCTCAGGCATCGGATATCCGCCAGGATCGGCGATAATGCGGGGTACACCGTATCACCCGCGTGCAGGACCAGATCGGCCTCGGACTGCATCATTTGGGCCACCACTGCGTGGGGTGCCATGTCTCCCCAACCGGAATCCCCCAGCACCTGAACGGTCAAGGGTCCCGCTGCAGGCAACGTCTGGAAAGAAATCGGTGCTGTCGCACCGCCCTCACCCTCCTTGCCCAGAATCACCCGATATTGGTACCGGGTCCCCGGGCGCAATCCGTCGAGCCGCACCCCATGGTTGGTCGCTTCCGGGGAGTCCACGGCTTGTTCCTGGAACGAGTCGATTCCGTACTCCACCCGCGCCATGCGAGGCCAGGGAGTCAGAAAGCGGATTTCTGCCCGATTGGAAGACACATTCTGCAAGTAGGGAGCCCGGGAGAAATTGGCGAGCAATTCGCCAGTGAAAACAGGCCAGCGGGAAGACACCCCATCGGCATGCAACTGCAGCGTCAGCCAATTGGTGCCCGACCGTATCCAACCCGCCGCCGAACCCACGGGAATCAGCTCGGGGCTACCCGATGCACGCGGTTTGGGAATGGCCAGCAGTGGAACGGGCGTTCCAGGTTCACCCGGCAGCCCTCGCCGCACCCATTCCTTGCCATTGAGGCTGAGCACGAAACCGCCGGAATAATCGACCCGCAACGATAACCACCGGACGTCGGCTCCGTCCGGAATCACGAAGGACCGGCGCAACAGCACCTGTTCCCAGCCATTGGTATTGGGAAACCGGGTGGATTCGCCATAAGCGGTCGTTCCAAAACCGCCCGGGCCTTCCCACCAGCTGGAGTCATCAAAGCCCTCCGATTGCCAATTGTTGGGAAGCTCCGTCAAGGTGCCAGCCCCCACAAATCGCCACCGATCTGAGAGGCTCACCAGCGCGACATCGTCGCCGGCCCGCACCAAGCAGGCCAACCACCACACAATCCAGAACCCGCAGCCACGAGCCCACGTGAGCATGACTCG
>CAMATE010000288.1 GCA_945861075.1 Akkermansia muciniphila | reverse complement strand
CCTTGTCATGAACGGACCTCGGCACCCAATCGAGGCGGCGCAATTCGTCGAAGATGGATCCACGGATGCGGACCCGTGCGTAGGACTCGAAGCTGGATCCGGCCATGGGATCGTAGTTGCGAACCGCATTTAGAAGACCCACCAAACCGGCACTGTAAAGGTCGTCCAGATCGACATGGGATGGCAAACTCAAGGCCAATCGACCTACGACATTCTTGACGAATGGAAGGTATTGTTCGATGAGCTCCGCTTCCTTGGGTGTCCCGGGTCGGATCTTCTTATACTGGGAGAACTGAGGCGGGACCTTACGCACAGGCGCGGCGTCTTCTGTGGTGGGAGAGGATGCAGGCATAGGATTCGGCTAGTTCTTAATTGGACACTCGATCGACTTCCCCCGGGAGCTTGCTCATGGCTTCCGCGACCCGGTTGATTTGTATCATCTGGGCTTCATGAAGAGATTTCCTCCAGACGCCCCACCACCAACGCATCAACATGCCGAGGAGGCTGGCCGAAACCGCGGCACGCCAAAAAACCTCAGATCCGCCAGCGCCCTGGGCCAGGCCTGAAAACCCGCCAATAACAAAACCAATTAAGGCACCTGTGATCATGAACTTTCGCATAAAGCAACGCTTCTACCCCCTCCAAGCAAACCGAGTGCCATAAGCATCTGGATACTTGTTTTGTTTTTAACCCGCCGATTACCGTTTGAATTGACGATCCAAAATTCGTACTGGATCGGCTTTTTGAAACATACCGGGAATATTCTGCCCAATCCCCATCCAACTCAGGGGGCAATTTGTGCCCATGATGCCATTCCAGAGTTTGCCCCAGCGAGGTTCCTCGTCGAGATGTGTGGCCATCCAGTCGTTCGGTTGGAGTGATGCGAAGCCCCGAATCTGAGCCATCAACAACGGGGATTCGTAGGCCGCATTGAGCACGAGGTGAACCTGGGCGGGACGCACTCCTTTCAACTGGTCTCGAAGCTTATTCATCGAGGAGCCATCGGTATGGGAAATGCCTGGAAGATCGATGAAGACGATCTCAGCGGCAGATCGCCAATCGGGGGTCAGGCTTCGCTGAACCGGCACTCCTAACACCTCCGCATGCACACTGAGGAATTCGCCGGTATTGGCCGTCTCGCCATCGAGCCGAAAAACAGCCACGGAACGCCCTTCCACCAAAACCAATTGAGCCAACCATTTGCACAGGGCCGTTGTCTTTCCGGAACCTGCCGGACCGATGAGAACATGGGTTTCAGGGGTGCCGCTCGGTGACAGGGAAGGCGGAACCAACCACTCCCCTTTGAGCACCTTCGAGGCGAGGGCCAACTGTTCGCCCAGGGCCTCTGGAGCGGCCTCGCCGTAGTCTTGGCACAATCGTTCCACCACTCGGAGGGCATGGCGTGGCTGAAGACCGGTGGCCTCCAAAATGGGGCCAATCTGCCAGTGGCCGGGATAGGAAACAGCCTTGGTGGCAAACGGTTCGATGAGAACGGATTCTGCCGCCAGTTCTGTGAAATGACCCAGATCAGCCACCGCCGGTTCACGCCCCTGGCCCGATTCGCGGTGCCTCAGCACTTCAGCCCGTATTTCGGACATCTCCCGACGCAAATCCGCCAACGAATCCACGGCGTTTGGCGTCGGTGCGATCTTCTCGACCGGAGCGGCGATGTCGGCAACATTTAAAGCCGACTCGATGGCCTCCTGACCCGGCTTGGGCATCACCGCAGCCAAGACCTCCAGCTTGGGTTTCTTCCACAACTTCGACACGCCTTCGGCGGGAAGTTTGCGGACATTGAGCACGACCGCGTCGGGGCCCAATTTGTTCCGAATGAGGCCGACCGCCTCGGTTGCTGATTCGACAATGAAGGTATGAACCAGCATGAATGGAACGTCGGGTAAACACGTTCCGTGCCGAACCGCTGAGAATAGTGCTAATGAATTTCCTTAAACCTTCCTCAGAACGATCCCCACTTGGCAGGCCGCCAGAGCCGGACCAAGGTGAGGCATGCAGGAAAGTGAAGAAGTCCAATGCCCGTACTGCGGTCAGGGCATGGAACTGGTGATCGACACGAGCATCCCCCAGCAACGGTTCACCACCGATTGCGAGGTTTGCTGTCGCCCGTTCGAGGTCTTCGCTGAGTCAGAGCCCGGCGAGATTCTCAGCCTGGAAGTGCAGGCATAAGTGCCGAACGAGTGCTGTCGCACGGGAGTCCGAACCAGATTTGAAGCCCCCCTCCCAAGCCGTTCACAGCCATTGCAGCGGTGCGGCAGTGCGAACTATTAGAGCCAATGAGGCGGGTTGGGGAGGTCGCTAAAACCATCCCCGAACCCAAAGGCAGTCCGACTACTTTGGCCTGTGGGCCCCATGGATCAGCCTGTGAATCCGACCCATTACGACTGGGTTCAACCCTCGCCCTGAACCGACATCTCCACCTCGTGCTTCCGACGGGCCGCCTCGATGTCGTAGGTATCGTTGTCCGGATGCTCCGGACTCAGCGGAGAAATCTCGCGCAGGCGATGGACGATGGGTGTCAGCTTCTCGATGAGGTAATCCACATCTTCATCGGTGTTGTAGATACCGAAACTGAAGCGCACCGATCCGCGAGCCCGCATCGGCGGTAGCCCCATGGCCATGAGTACGTGGGACGGGTCGAGCGAACCGGTGGTGCAGGCCGATCCGGAACTGGCGCAAATACCGGCCTGATCGAGTAGCAGCAACACTGCTTCGGCCTCGATAAAATCAAAGGCGATATTGGACGTGTTGGGCAGGCGAAGGTTGCGATTACCATTGCGGACCGTGTTCGGGATCCGAGTCAGCACGTGGTTCTCGAAGCGGTCACGCAGGCCACGAATGCGGGTGTTCTCGTCGTCGATGCTGGCCATCGCCAATTCGGCTGCCCGGCCAAAGGCTACGATATTGGCCACGCTCTCGGTGCCGCCACGGCGACCGCGCTCTTGGTGGCCGCCAATGACATAGGGCTGAAACTTGGTCCGGCGCTTCACGTAAAGCATTCCGATGCCTTTGGGGGCATGGAGCTTGTGGGCGCTCAGCGACAAGAAATCGACACCCAATTGGCGAACATCCAACTTGAGTTTGCCGGGCACCTGAACGGCGTCGGTGTGGCAAAGCACTCCCTTGCTGCGACACAAGGCGGCAATCTCCTCAATGGGAAACAGCACGCCCGTCTCGTTATTGGCCATCATGGCCGAAACGATGGCCGTGTCCGGACGAATGGACCGTTCCAGGAGATGCAAATCCAGCGAACCATCGCTTTCCACCGGCAAATAGGTCACCTCGAACCCACGCTTCTCGAGGTAGGCGCCGAAATTCATGTTGGCGCTGTGCTCGACGGCGGTGGTCACCACATGCCGGTTCCCGCTCGTCACCAATGCACTGTGAATGGCCGAGTTGTTGGACTCGGTGCCGCAACTGGTGAAGGTCACTTCCTTCGGATCCGCGTTGATCAGTGCCGCTACTGTTTCCCGGGCCTTCTCCACATGACCATGGACTTGCGAACCAAAGGCGTAGGCGCTGGAAGGATTGGCCCACAGCTCGCTCAGGAACGGCAGCATCGCCGTTACCACCTCAGGGGCGACACGGGTCGTGGCGTTGTTGTCGAAATAATAGACCTTCTTGGGTGACATCATGCTCGGGCCCGCGACTCAACCGCAGGGCGGACGACAAACTAAATCGGGCCGTTCTCCGTGCAAGGTGGGATTTCGGACAAAATTCGTCAGATTCCCCCGAGGTCTACCGCGGCTTTTCGATGAAGCCGTGGTAAAGGCCGAGGTAATAGGGCAAGAGGAACACGGTGCCACTGCCCAGAACGTTGCCGCTACCCCCGTAATCCAGAACCCACGGATCGGTGTTCCAGTGCTCGAAATGGCGGTTCTCCACGGGCAAGACCCTGCCGTTCACCCGGTGGCCGCGGCCTTCATCTCGAGGATCGTACAAGTCTTTCGCCTGCTGTCGGGACAGTCGGACGATGTCCAATCGATGGGAGTTCTGATGCGGCCAATTCAAACGGTCCAACGGGAAGCCCCTCAGGGTAGCCATCGCGTCTTCATGCCACCCGGTCCACGGATGCACAGAAAACTCTCCCCAGACATTGCGAATGGTTTTGCCCA
>CAMATE010000287.1 GCA_945861075.1 Akkermansia muciniphila | reverse complement strand
GCGATCGTCGAGGTCCAGGAATACCTCTGCCACTTCCGGATCCACACCTTCAACGCCTCCAGTCGGCACATGTACGATGCCGACTATTTCATCCGCGACGAATGGCGGCTCATGCAGCGCATCCTTCCGTGGTTCGAGGAAGGGCCGGTGCGCCGGGCTCTGCGCCAGGTGCGATTGGCTTGCCTGCTGGCGGCCCGGGTCCAGGTGAAGATGGACCTGATGGCGCGACTGCGTCCGGACAAGGTCGAAGAATTCGGCCGGATCCGTCGCGAACTCGTCGGCTGGGCGGCCTGCACCGCCGGCACGGCTGTCGTCCGGTCGCGGGATGTGTTGCGCCGCCTGAAAGGTCAACCCACCCGAGCCGACGAGCTGATGCAACCCCGCGGCCATGATTGAGCAATACCTCCGGAAAACCGGACCCTGATTTCCATGAACGTCTCCAAACCCGACCCCGGCCCCGGAACAGGACTGGGAATCCTGGCCATCGCCGCTCCGATCGCACTGCTCTTCGCCGCGGTGTTCCGTCCGGAGATGGTGCTCTTCTCCAATGATGGCACTCTCGGCGCCCTGTTCTCGCAAGGGTCACAAGCCCATGAAGCCTTCAGCGGCCTGTGGAAACCCCTGAACTGGGTGGGTGAGGTCGCACCGAGCGCCCAAACCAATTTAACCCTCGCCCTGTTCCTGGCACTGCAGAGCGCGGTCGCTTTTTCAAAGTTCTACGTCCCGCTCTCGCTGTTGTTCTTGGGCGTGTCGGCGGCCTGGTTCTGCCGGCGGGCGGGATTGGGCGGCAAGACGGCCATCCTGGTCGGGATCGCCGCCGCCCTGAACAGCAATCCAGTTTCCTACGCCTGCTGGGGACTCGCACCCAAGGCCTTGACCCAAGGCTTTGCCCTGCTGGCCCTCGGACTCCTCCTCCAATCGGCCCGGGAAGGCGGCTGGCGCACGTGGGTTCGCGTCGCATTGGCCGGCCTCACCGTCGGTTGTTGCGTGACCGAAGGAGCGGATGTCGGGGCGATCTTCAGTCTTTTGGTGGCCGCATTCACGGTGGTGATCTCAACCACCGGCTCCGCAGGCACTTCCCGTTCCTGGCTCAGCGGAATCCTCCGTCTGGGACTGGTGGCGGGTTGCGCGGGCTGGTTGGCATCCCACTCCTTGTCCACTCTGGTCGGAACCCAAATCGTGGGCGTCTCAGGCATGTCCCAGACGCGAGAGAGCGAGGCGCAGCGATGGCAGTTCGCCTCGGCGATCAGCCTGCCGCCGGTGGAGTCACTGAGGATCGTCGTGCCGGGACTCTTCGGCTACCGCATGGACAGCCCGGACGGCGGCGCCTACTGGGGCGCGGTGGGTTTCGACGGAACGGCCAAGGGGCGATGGAGCGGAGCGGGTGAGTATGCCGGTGTCCTGGTGGTTCTGGTGGCGAGCTACGCCGCGGCCACTTCGCTGCGCAAAAAGCAGTCGCCGTACTCGGAACAGGAGCGCCGGATGGTGTGGTTCTGGACCGCGGTGGCGGCCGGATCGCTGGCGCTGTCCTGGGGGCATTTCGCTCCGTTCTACCGGATCTTCTTCGCCATCCCCTACCTCTCGACCATCCGCATCCCTTCCAAGTTCTTGCACGTGATGCACCTCGCCCTGTGGGTTCTCTTTGCCTACGGACTGGAGGCCATCGCCCGGGGATCATTGGCCTCAGGCAAGGAACGACTGGGCGGCTGGAAGGAACAGTTCGCCACCTGGAGAAAGACGGCCGCATCGGGCGAGGTCAACTGGGTCTTCGGCGCACTGGGTTGCTTCGCGATCGCGGCGGTGGGAACCCTGAACTATGCAGGGAGCGCCTCCGAACTGAAAACCTACCTGCGCGGCATCGAGTTCCACATGGGGCCGCCCGCCACTGCGGAGTTCTCCATCGGCGAGGTGTGGAAGGCTCTGGGTTTCTTCGCTCTCTCCCTGGGCTTGGTCGCGGGAATGATCACCGGATTCTTCAACGGCACCCGGGCCCGAATCGGCTGGTTGCTGCTCGGTGCAGTGCTGGTGGTGGACCTCTACCGGGCCAACACGCCCTGGGTGAAACACTACGATTGGGTCACCCGCTATCAGTCAAACCCGGTGTTGGATTTGCTGAAGGACAAGCCTTGGGAGCAGCGCGTGACCGCCTTCCTGGATCCGCACCGACAAGGCCCGCTCGTCGGAGGCGATGCCGCGCTCTCGTGGACTTACCTGCAGAAGGAATGGCTGGAGAACCAGTTTCAGTATTTCAACATCCAGTCGCTGGACATCTCCCAAATGCCCCGAGTGCCCGAGCTGGAGACGGCTTATTTTGGTGCGCTAGGTCTGATGGAGAATCAGAACAACCTACCTCTGGTGGGCCGTCTGTGGCAGCTGACCAACACCCGGTACATCCTCGGATCAAAAGAGGTGGTCGATCAGCTCAACGGCATGGTGGACCCAGTGCAGAAGCGCATCCGCCTGAAGATGCCCTTCGGCCTCGGCTTGAAACCGGGAGTCCCACCCCCGGATGCCTCGACCGCCACCGCCGACGTGGTGCAATTGCTCACGGCCACCGCCTCGGAGGCGGGACCGTTTGCCGTGCTCGAGTTCACGGGTACCCTGCCCCGCGCGAAGTTCTACACCGATTGGCAGGCCGGCCTCGATGACGCGCAAACCCTCCAGCGGCTGCGCGCGCCCGACTGGGACCCAACCCGGCAAGTCCTCGTCTCGGAGAAGCTCGCCGCAGCCACACCGTCGCCCACGGCCGCATCGTCCGAAGCCAACATTACGCGGTACGCACCCAAGCACATCACGGTGAAGACCCGCTCGAGCGCAGCCGGCCTCTTGCTGCTCAACGACCGCTGGCACCCCGACTGGAAGGTGACTGTGGACGGCCAAGCCACACCGCTACTGCGGGCCAACTTTCTGATGCGAGGAGTCTCCGTTCCCGCCGGCGAACACACCGTCGAATACCGCTTCGATCCGCCTCACCAAGCTTTGTGGGCAAGCCTTTCAGCCGTCATGGCAGCCCTGCTGCTGGTGGGCATCCTCGTTCTGGCACCGAAGGCTCCGCGCGCTGACTGACCATGGCCTCCACACCCAGCCACCTCGACCACGTCCGCAACGACGCGGCCTATGCCGACATCCTGGCCAACTGGGATGCGGCCTTCTACGCCAAGTTTACCCAGGCACTCCGGCCATCGACGCCGGGCGCACGATTGCTCGATATCGGATGCGGCGTGGGGCAAGTCGTGGCGCAACTCACGCGCGAAGGCTTCGAGGCGCACGGCGTGGACGTGTCGGCACCCAACATCGAACGCACCTGTGCCTTCACCGACCGCTGCCTGCTGTACGACGGCAACCGGCTCCCCTACCCCGACGGGCATTTCCAGCGAGTCGGCGCATTGAACGTGGTGGAACATGTTCAAGATCCGGAGGCCTTCATCGCTGAAGCGGTCCGCGTTTGCGCCCCGGGTGGCCGGATTGTCCTCAGCAGCCCCAACTTCCTGCGGTTCCTCGGCTGGCGCGATTACCATCCGCGGATGCGGGGCATCGGCAACAAGTGGCACAACCTCCGCGGCCTGCTGGAACGGCGGCAAGCCATGCGTCAGACGCCTGATCAAGTGCGTTTCGAGCGGATGACTCCCATCATCAAGGAGCCGTTCACCCCAGACGACGACGCCATCGTGTGCACCAACGCCCTCGATCTGGGATTCTTCCTCGAACGCAACGGTTGCCGCTTGTTGGAGGTTGCCTGCACCGACCGCACCGTGCCCGACTGGATCGACTTCATCCTCAACGCCTCCCCGCTGAAATACGGCCTATTCAACGCCTGGGTCGTCGCCGAGAAGCGCGGTTGAACAGGTCCCTTTCCCGGAAGATCACCGAAATCGCTGAGATCCGGACCCAATCGATCTCGGGACGGTTTCAGGTCGGTATGGCATCAAGCCTATTCCGGTTTTCGAACCAACCCAGCCTTGGGTCCACGCTCCGCAAGCCCGGTCAATAGTCCCACCGCCACTCCACCTCCGTCACCACACCTCCACTGGCCCCTTGGGCACTGGGATCGCCTCGCGCCGGATGCTGGCGGGTCCATCTGAATCATCCGCCTCGCGCATGAAGCTGGCGACCATCGGTGCCAGCTGGTAGCG
>CAMATE010000286.1 GCA_945861075.1 Akkermansia muciniphila | reverse complement strand
GGAACCAGCGTGACGGCCACTACCTCGGGCCCGCCCACGACGCCGTGCCGCTGCGAATCGACCCAGACCGCCCCCTCGACTACGCCCGGGCCGAGCACGCCTTGGTCGGAGCAGGCCAACGCGGCGGCATCGACCTCATCCGCCGGCTCAACGAACTGCGGGGCATCGAGTACCCGAACGATCCGGCCGTCGCCGCGCGGATTGCCTCGTACGAACTGGCCTACCGCATGCAATCGTCGGTGCCCGAGGTGGTCGACTTCTCCAAGGAAACGGCCGAAACGCAGGCGCTCTACGGGTTGGACCAGCCGCATAGCCGCGAGTTCGGCCGCCAACTGCTGGCCGCGCGCCGGATGGTCGAGCGGGGCGTGCGGTTCATTCAAATTCAGCATGGCGGCGGCGGGGCCGGGGCGTGGGACGCGCACTCGGGCCTCAAGGCCAATCACGAGGGACTGGCGCGAGCCGTGGACCAACCCATCGGCGGCCTGCTCACCGACTTGCATCGACGGGGCCTGCTCGACGAGACGCTGGTGGTCTTCGCCACCGAGTTCGGCCGCACCCCCGGCACCCAGGGTTCCGACGGCCGCGACCACCACATCTTCGGATTCAGCGTCTGGATGGCCGGGGGCGGGTTGCGACAAGGCATCGTGCATGGGGCCACCGACGAGATCGGCTTCCACGCCACCGAGAACCGCCACTACGTCACCGATATCCACGCCACGATCTTGCACCAACTCGGCCTCGACTCCCGCCGCCTCGAAATCCCCGGCCGCAAGCGCCTCGACATCGACCACGGCCAACCCATCCGCGAGCTCATCGGGTGAGGGCCGCCGGCACAGCCTCTAAACGCCATCCTATAAAAACGATTCCCTATCGGTGCGACGAATCTCGGCACAAGGCTCTGCTCAGCGTGGCGCGAGACTCCGAAACGAGTGTCCAACGACTCTTCGACCACTTCGTGACTCATGTTCTCGCCGAACGTCAGGCAGAAGCCCGCTTCGTCGCGCGCCAGCAACGCGGCAACCCGTCCCGCGGTCGCAAACTGCTTGCGGAGATCCGGCACCGCCTCTCGCAGAAATCTGATTAACTGCCGGTCGACGGATGGATCGAAGGTGCGCGAGCGGTGAGCCATCCACCTCGATGTAGACCTGCCACCGCAGGGGTTCCGACCTAATTTTCGGCATGGTATGGCCCCGGCCCTCGAGTCTCACGCCTTCGGTAAGCTCAGGCGGTGGGTCTTTTGGATCTTGTCCCGCCACTCATTGGCTAGTCCGGACGCGGCGGCGTCACTCCGGGACGATTTCGATGAACTGGGGCTTCTCGCGGTGCCTCAGAGGTTTCGGGGACAGGCCCAAGGCGTGATTCAGGGTGGTCGGCTCGCCCAGGGCCCAGTGGGCCAACACGGCGACCCCTAGACAAACCGGCAGGACCCACCGGAACCGAAACCTCGTGCGCCAAGCGATCAGGACCGCGATCGCAACGGTCATCAGTAAATCCAGCAAGGCGAGGTTCAGGAACCGAAGATCGTGGATGCTGTTCATGGACGCATGCCTCGAGATCCCTTGGGGGGGCCTCGGGCGAGTCGGCAGTCGGGACGGGTGTGCCGTGCCAAAACCGGCGCAGCCCCCTGCCCCGACGGCACGTTGGATCAGGAAGCCTTGCCGAGGCAATCCCGCGCGAAATCCAGCGATGTCTACACGGTCGATAACCCCAAGTGGCGAGTCTTCCTGTTCACCGAGACAGCCAGGGCGCGGGAGGCATTTGAATTCGGTGTCTCAGGAAAGTGTTCCAGGGAAGCGACGGGGCCGGAGGCCTGGGTGAGCCACCCAGTTCCTCCCGCCGTTGCAGGGCGAATTTCGCCCGTTTCTTCGGATAACCAACCAATTCAACTCCTCACCAAGGGAAGGTCATGTCGAGGGGCTCGGGCGGCAGGATCCGGTACATGCGCATCAACGAGGCGTCGAAGGAGTCGAAAGCGTAGCGCTCGGTATCGGCACCTTCGAAGCGCCAGTAAGGCCGCCAGGGGCCCGCCGCACCCGTGTCGGAGCACTCCAGCAGCACTTGATACCCGCGGGCCACCCGGGTCGACAGCATCACGCCGCGCTGGCCGCCCCCGTTGTCATACTGAGAGATGATCAGCGGCTCGGCCGGACTAGGCGTCTCGTCGTCGGCCAGGGTCAATACCGTGCTCTCAAAGCCCTTCATGAGCTTCAGGCCTCCTTCGAGCGGCTCGAGCGTCAGCGTGACGTCCTGCACCCCCTGGGCGGTGGTGTCGTTGACGAGCGGGATCTGGACGAAGACCTGGGAATCCCCAGGCTGGAAGGTCGCGGTGCGGCGAGTCTGGCCGCCGAGCACGGCCAGTGCCGAAGCCGGGCCCTCGAGCCGGTAGGAAACCGTGGCCGCCTGCCGGGTGTTGAGGGTGCGCCACAGGCGGATCTGGGCATAGCCGTTGGTGGATCCCTCGTTGATCTGGAAGCGGGGCGAGATAAAGCCCACCTGGCCCGGGTTGGAGTCCTCGAGGAGCGTCGCCTCGATCCGGATCGGCGCGTTGGTGCTGCCGACGATGAACACCTCGAACACGGCCGTCTCATCACCCTCGTTCACCTCGTCGAGCAGCGTCGGCACCGAAATCCAGGCCATCGTCGTCAGACCACCCTGGGCCGGCAGGGACCGCTCCGGTTCCCCGAGTTCGAAGTCCGCACCCGGGCTGGCGGTACCACTGATGAACCGGGCCCGCACCACGACATCGTTGGTGCCGGTGTAGGTGCCCAAGACCGTGAAGTACAGCGGGATGTAAGCCCGGTTCTCGGCGACCTCGATCTTCGGATTATCGGCCTGGAGCGTGAGCCCCTGGAGGCCGCCGTTGGCGGTGGGGACGGTTTCTGTGGATGCGGGGTCGGCCGTACGGTCAGCAGGAATAGAGTCAGGAGTCTGTTTCGGGGTTACAGGTTCGGCGGGCTTCTCCGGGGTGTCAGTCGGTTCAGGGCGGACCGCCGGAGTGGTGCCGGCGGGAGCCGCGGCTGGCCGTTCCCCAGGGGTCTGGGGTGGCAGCTCGGCCGGGGGTGTTGGCGTCACTGTCCTCTCCGGGGGTGGTTCGGCCGGGGGCGTCGGCGTCACCGGGGTGGTATCCGGCGTCAGGAAGACCGGCAGGGTCCTGACCTGCGCCGTCAGGGAACCGCTCATCAGGGTGGCGGTGGCGACGACCACGGCCCAGAGGGGCCGCACGGCGACGAATCGTTCGAGGAACGCCGGTTTTCGGGTGTGTTTGGAGTTCATGGAAGGGGCATCGTTGAGGTCTTTGCTCATCTTCATGGAGCTACTATGCATAGCAGCTCAATGCATGCAAGCCCTTGGTACCGATTTTTGATACCTCCGTTGCGAAATCGCGCAGAACATTTCGAATCCCTCGCCGCCCCGTTCTGCCAGCCCACCTGATTCGATGCGAGTCTCTGATGTCCGATTCCATGGATTTTTAGGTACGCACTGGCATCCAACTCAAGGGCAACCCACGCAACATCCACTTGAAACACCCAGGCCTGCTGTACTGGGACAGCATCGAGAACGCCGCCCACGTCTGCTCCTGACCCATCCACGCCCACATCGCCATCGAGCGGCCTTCCCAAGGCGCATCGCTCGCTCGGGCACTGGATCTTCCGCCCGAAGGCCACCGGTGGCACGGTGGCGACGATGCGGACATCGAACACGACCCCTCCTGACCCTCCCGCCAAGGCCGGCCTGCGCCTGCCCGAGGCGCCTCGGTCTATCTTGAAGGGCAGTTCCATGGCGCAGCTCCTCGACCGCGAGGCCATCGAGTGCCTTGCCCACAACGTCGCGCTCGTTCACACGGGCTTCGATGCCGCCGGTTTCCAACGCGACGCTCACGAGGGCCTGTCCCCGCTGTCCATCCTTCGGCGCGGCGAACATTTCGCACGCGTCCTGCGGCGGCATCTGCCACCGGCCTACGACGACGCCATCGCCATCCTCACTCGCTCCCTCACGCCGGTGTTGTCTCGCACCGAGGGGCTCGGGTTGGGGGTGTTCTTCTACCTGCCCCACGTGTCCTTCGTTGCCTTGTACGGACTCGACCCAGCTGAAAATGGCGGGCGCGATCCGTTCGAGATCTCCATGGCCGCCCAGTATGAGTTGACCC
>CAMATE010000285.1 GCA_945861075.1 Akkermansia muciniphila | reverse complement strand
CGCAAGAAGAAGTAGTCGCCGGA
This sequence comes from Akkermansia muciniphila, assembly GCA_945861075.1. GTDB lineage: Bacteria > Verrucomicrobiota > Verrucomicrobiia > Limisphaerales > UBA9464 > SXXZ01. The sequence goes on along the minus strand of CAMATE010000285.1, from coordinate 4,140 downwards.
GTCATAATTTCGAATCTGCAACCCTCGGGATCGATGGAAATCCATCAATCCCGAGGGTTTTTTGCGCCTCTACCACACGAAGGGTGGGGTAAACGAAACAAATGTCATATTTGCTTAAACAGCATTTAAAATAAATTGTTAGTAAGATTTTATCTTATTTGTTTGATGTTTTGTAACGATGGGTGTCTCGTCCCCAACTCGATGGGTAGGTGGCCGGTCTGCGCTTTATTAAATTCCACCTCCATCGTCCGTTACATGAGCACCATCGTTCTAAAAGTTCAGTTGTTCTGCGCCCGAATTCGTTCGTGGGGCGCGGTCGGGTTAGCAGCGTGGGTAGCCATGATTTGCATGCCGAGCGCGGGGCAGGCCCAAACTGTTTCCATGGCGGAGGGTGAGGGAGGGATTCTTTTCGCCTCGCAAAAGGGCGGATCCCAGGGCGCGGGCGTTGTTTACCGCCGGGCCGCGGACGGCACAGTGACGGCACTTCATTCCTTTGACGTGAACTCGGCCTCGGAGCCTGCCGGATCGTTGGTTCGGGAGCCGGGCGGTGTGTATTACGGTGCGACGGCCAACGGGACGCGGACGGTGACTGAGGTCACAGAATCGGGATTTTTGATTTCCAAGTCCACCTACGGTCCCGGTGTCGTTTTCTCAGTATCGCCCGAATTGGGTTCCTACCGCGAATTGCGCCGGCTGGTTGAGGCGGACGGTTTGCGGCCCCTGGGAAGCCTCTTGGTGTTGCCCTTGACTTCCGGTGCCTTGTCCGACGGATCCCTCCTTTTGGGTGTGGCCAGTGGTGGCGGTGCCCATGGAGCGGGAACGATCTTTCGCATCCGTTCCGACGGCACTGGGTTCTCCGTGATCCACAACTTTCCGACGGGATCCTTGCCTTCCGGAGGATTGACGCTGTCAGGAGGCTACGTCTACGGGGCTCTCCGGCAGGGTGGTTCGACCGGTGTCGGTTCCGTGTTCCGATTTTCTTACTCGAGCGGCTTGGTGGGCACGCTGGAGACAATTCATTCGTTCACAGCGACCTCATCCGGTCTGAACACCCCGGTGGGTGGCCCGGTCGCTGATGGTTCCGGGAATCTTTGGATGACGTTGGAAGCGGGTGGTGCCGGATATGGCGGCTTGGTCAAGGTGGTTCCTCCGACCACAGCGGGCGGGGTCGCGACGGTCACTTCGGTGCTCACCCTCACCTCCGTGTATGGCAAGCCGGTTGGCCCCCCGAGCACCTTGAAATCCGACGGGATGCTCTTGTTTACCTCCGGGTTGGGTAACAGTCGCGGTTCACTCCTGCGGGTTCTCGAAACCGGTGGGACGCCGACCGAGTTGTGGCGCTTCAGTTCTTCCCCAGCGACCTCGCTTTATGACCCGGTCGGCACACCCGTCGAGTTGCCGGATGGTTCTTGGATTGGCTCCACCAAATCGGGTGGGTCCGCAGGACGCGGTGGACTGGTTCGCATTGAGCCCATGGCTCCGGGTGCACCGAATGCCACGAAGGTTTCCGGCAGTTATTCCCTCGTCTCCGGAACATACACCTTGGCGGGCGCGGCTGCCGATGCTCTCACTCGGAGCGGTCATTTGGCGGTTTTCGCGACCGAGGCCGAGCGGACCTCAGCCATCACGAGCCTTGGAACCCGGGCCAGCAACCTGTGGTTGGGCGGATCTGATCGCGGTGTCGAGGGGCAATGGCGCTGGATCACCGGTGAGGCGTTCACCTATGTGAATGCCACATCTCCATGGTCAGGAACCGAGCCCAACAACTCCGGCGAAGAAGATGGTTTGGAATGGCTCGCCAGCGGATTGTTCAATGACCTTTCCGAGGCTCAGACCAAGGGCTACGTGCTGGAGACCGAAGTCTGGGCGCGCAGCTCCAGTTATTTTGACGAAACGGCGACCGCCTCGGGCTACACGTTTATTCGTTCCGACGAATTCGTCTCCAGCCCGGTGTTGCTGCCGGGCAACCCAGTCCGGGTCACTTCAGGTTCCAGCCTTCCGACGGTGTCTTCTTCGGCGATGCAGGGATTTGATTCCGTGGGCGCTTGGTATGTGGAATGGACGTTGGCTCCGGCCAGTGCTGGGCATTCCTTGAAGTTCGAAGCCCAAGGGGGACTGTCGATCTCCGGCACTTCTCTCAACATGGGAACGCGCACCATCGGAACCTTGTCGCCCGGCGCGTCCGGCGCGTCTCTGGTCCGCTTGACCTTCGCTGCAGGGATCGAGGCGGCCTACCTCCAGCAAACGATGGACTCCATTTTCGTTGAGTACACGGGGGCTGTCCCTTCTGCGGTGACCGTGACCCGAAGAATCAGCAATGGATCTTCCGATATCGCAACGACTACCCGGACAACCGTACCGGTCACCGAGAATGACGCTCTGACCATTGCGGCCGTGCCTCCAGTGTCCGTGACGTTGGCAGCCGGAACTTGGGCCATCAGCCCGAGTCTGCCACTGTCCATTCCCTTGACGGTGACGGATGAGGAGACCCCGGTCTCTCAGTTGACGATGACGGTGACGAGCGGAAACACCGCGGTCATCCCCACGGCCACAGTTGCCTTTAACAACGGATGGTCCATCGCGGTTCCGTCCATTGTGCCGGATGCCGACGGCACCGAAACGGTGCTGCTGACGGTTACTGCGGTGGACGCTCACGGTGCCAAGACCATCAAGGGGGTGCAGGTCGTGATCGAGGCGGCCCCGAAAATCAGCACACTGCCGGCCAATACCGATGTCAAACTGGGAGGAACTCTCAGCCTCTCGGTCGTGGCGGCCGGTAAGGCACCACTGACCTACGAGTGGTACCAGAATGGCACCAAGCTCGACGGTTTCACAGCAGCCACCCTCTCGGTGGCCAATGTGACTCCGGACCGTGCCGGACGCTACACGGTCAAAGTCATCAACTCCGTGGGCCAGATCGAAACATCGGCGGTCACGGTTGCCGTGGTCGATCCTCCGGTCTTCGTGGTCCGCCCCGTCAGTGTCTGGGCCTTGGAGGGATCTGCCGCTGCGTTCAAAGCGGATGCGGTCGGTGGCGGGACTTTGACCTACAAATGGTATCGGGATGGCGTCGAAGTGGCCACGGGTTCCACTTGGAACCGCAGTGCCGTCAGCGCCTCGGACGCGGGCGTCTACGAACTCCAGGTGGCCAACTCGGTCGGCATGGCTCGCAGCGGTCCTGTTTTCTTGACCGTCCAGCGGTCTCGAGTGGAGGCCCGTGGATGGGGTGACAACTCGGCGCGTCAGATCACCTTCGACGCATCCTGGACGAATTTGGTCGCCGTGGCGGCCGGTGAGAAATTCACTGTCGGACTCCGCGCTGACGGACTGGTCGTCGTGGCCGGATCCATTGCCGCTCCTCCGGTCTTCACGGCCCGAGTGGTGGCCATCGCGGCCGGCGGCCAGCATGCAGTGGCTCTGTTGGAAGATGGAACCTTGAAGGCTTGGGGTTCGACGACCACGGCTGTCACTGGCATTCCGGTCACTGCCACCGGCGTGGCACAGGTGGTCGCGGGCAATGACTTCACGGCCTGGATCGATATCGACGGAAAGCCTCGGGTCGTCGGGGGTGAAGGTTCGGGCATCACCATCGCAGCCACGGCCACCGAGGTCTATCGATCGCTGATGGCGGGTCCGACGGTCCTGTTGGGGCGGGTTCGTTCGAGCGGCCAGTGGGTATCCTTGGGCGGTAAGGGTCAGGCTATCCCGGCATCGGCCTCGGCCTTGACCGGTTTGACTCAGGTGGGAGTGGGACTCACCCATGGTCTGGGTTTGAATTCTGCAGGGACCTCTGTTCTTGCTTGGGGTGATACGACCTATGGTCAGAACGCCATCCCGACAACGTCGTTGCCCTTGGCGATGACGGCGGTTTCGGCGGGTCACTACCACTCGGTGGTTTTGGGTTCGGCCAATCAGGTGGTGGCTTGGGGAGCTGGAAGCAGTGCGGCGGCGACGGCGTGGCCGCATTTTGGGCAATCGATGGTGCCGGCGGACTTGAAGGCCGCCCAAGTGGCGGCGGGTGGGTTCCACACGGTAGTGCTGGCGCATCGGGCTCCGGAGTTCTCCACTGGCTTGGCGGCGCAGTCAGTGCAGCTCGGTCAGGCGGCGAGTTTGACGGTGGTGGTCGATGGCGTGGCCCCC
>CAMATE010000284.1 GCA_945861075.1 Akkermansia muciniphila | reverse complement strand
CCGCCCCATCGGTCGACCAGGTCCGGTACAGCAGCACCAAGGCCGCACCCGCCGCCACAGCGGCCCCGACGAGCCGAAGATTTTTTGGAGTGGTCATGGGCGTTTCAGTGGGGATCGGCCTTGGCCGACCACCAGCACTCGTTGGTGTTGCAAGGGATCCGGCCCGGTTCGAGCGAGCGCGCACTTCCGTCGGCGAAGACGTAGTTCGAACGGCGCTGGTGTCGCACCGCTCCCTTGTCGCCTTGAGCCAGTCGGTTGAAGCCCGGTTGGTTGGCGTCGCCCAGTTCCTTCCAGATCCACCAGCGGTCCGAGGGCCACACCCCGTACACGTCGCTGTGGCCGTCTCCGAAGAGGATCAATTGCGAGGCCGCCTCCACCATCCCCCACCGGCAGAGGTTGTTTTCGTAGCCGGCTGGACGGCCGAAGGGCGGTTGGGCCCCGCCCGAAAGCCAGTGGACGTTGACCGCTCCCAGGCCGCTGGGGATTTCGATTTCACCGGGTGTGAATTGGCCGAGCACCCAGAGACTGGGTCTGGAGGTCGGCCGGGTCTTGGCGCTGGCGTAGACCTCGTTCTTCTCGGCCGGGCAGTCGTAGACCCTCGGGTTCTGGCCGACATTGGGGTAGAGGTAGGCCCGCCAGCTCGATTCGCCGTTGGGGATGCGCGCCTGGATCGGCGGAAACCCGTCGCCGTTGTCGTTGGTGTAGAGGTGAAGGGCGACACCCAACTGGCGCAGGTGGTTCAGGCAGGCGATACTCTGGGCCTTGGCCTTCGCGCCCGAAAGCGCCGGCAGCAACATCGACGCCAGCACGGCGATGATGGCGATGACCACCAGCAATTCGATCAATGTGAACGCCAAACAGGGACCCGGGATGGTAGGTTTCCTGTTTCGGGTGTGGCGATGACTCACGCCTGAAATTTACCCCGGCTCGGCTTCACAATTCATCCGAAGCTGTCGTGAGGATTGAGTGACGGAACTGTGTCCTGAGCCCCCGCGCTCGCGCCGCCGGGGTACGACAGCATGAAAAAGGCCGGGAAGCGTTGATCACTGTGGATCATGCTTCCCGGCCTGTCAGGCCTGTCAGGCTTTCAAGCCCGTGGAGGGCCGACTATGAGCAACCGAGGCTCTCGCCGCAGTTGAGGCACTTGTAGCAGGCGCCGTTGCGCACCGCGATGTGCCCGCACTTCGGACACGGCGGCGCGTCCTTCTGGTTCTGGATGGTCGCCGTCAGGGAGGCGGCGATCATGTGGCCGGCGGCCGCGGCGGAGGGAATGCCTTCGCTGGTGGTCGCGGTGGCGCTGACCTTGAGCATCAGCGATGCCTCGGCCTCGTCGGCCAAGGGTAGGTCACTGACCGGTCGGTTTATCTTTTTTTTTAGATCTGCGGCCACGCTGGGCATCGGCAGTTCGGCTTGTCCGGCGTTGGGCGAGTTGGATTCGCGGTAGCCCGGGACGAACTGGCAGGCCATCCATCGGAACACGTAGTCGATGATGGAGCTGGCCTGACGGATGTCCGGGTTGCGGGTGAAGCCACTGGGCTCGAAGCGCTGGTGGGCGAACTTCTTGACCAGAGCCTCGAGCGGCACGCCGTACTGCAGCGACATGCTGGTGAGGGCACCGACGGAGTCCATGAGTCCGCCGATGGTGGATCCTTCCTTGGCCATGGTGACGAAGAGTTCGCCCGGTTGGCCGTTGTCGAAGAGACCCACCGTCAGGTAGCCCTCGTGTCCGGCGACGTCGAACTTGTGGTTCACGGCCATGCGGGTGTCGGGCAGACGGCGGCGAATCGGGTGTTGGGCGCTTTCGCGCAGTGCACCCAGTTCGGTCTCCAATTGGGCGATGCGGCCTTCGAGCGTCTTGACCTGCTCCGGTGTTCCGGCTGCGTCGGACTTGTCGCCACCCTCGTTGGTGCGCTTGGTGTTGAGCGGTTGCGAACGCTTGGATCCATCGCGGTAGATGGCCACGCACTTCAGGCCCATCTTCCAGGCGTCCACGTAGGCGCTGCGGATGTCGGCCGTGGTGGCGTTGTTGGGCATGTTCACCGTCTTGGAGATGGCTCCGGAGATGAACGGTTGGGCGGCACCCATCATGCTCAAGTGAGCCTTGTAGTGGATGCTCCGCTCGCCCTTGAACGGCTTGAAGGCGCAGTCGAAGACCGACAGGTGCTCTGGCTTGAGGCCCGAGGCGATCACGGCGCCGTTTTCGCCGACCACGTCTTCGATGGTGTCGTGGATCTCGATGTGCTTCTCGATCGCGGAGACGGCGCTGGCCGAGTAACCGAGGCGCTGCAAGGCCTCAGGTACGGTGCGGTTGACGATCTTGAGCATGCCGCCGCCCGCCAGGAGCTTGTACTTAACCAGGGCGATGTCGGGTTCCACGCCGGTGGTGTCGCAGTCCATGAGGAAGGCGATGGTGCCGGTAGGGGCGAGCACAGTGACTTGAGCGTTGCGGTAGCCCACTTCGCGGCCCCGTGCGATGGCGCGGTCCCAGGTGCGGCGGGCTTCGTCCTTGAGGTAGGCGAACTCGCGGCTGGCTTGGATGCCTTCGACGGCGTCGCGGTGCTGCTGCACCACGCCGAGGGTGCTGGCCACATTGTCCTTGCTCACGGTCTTGGCCACGCCTCCGCAATAGGAGTTGTGGTAGCCCGGGAAGGCGCCCTGGATGGCCGACATCTCGGCGCTCTGCTCATAGGCGTGACCGGTCATGATGGCCGTGAGGGCGCCGGCCAGGGCGCGGCCCTCGTCGGAGTCGTAGGCCAGGCCGTAGCTCATGATGAGCGAGCCGAGGTTGGCGTAGCCGAGACCCAGCGTGCGGAAGATGTGGGAGTTCTCGGCGATCATCTGCGTCGGGTAGCTGGCGTTGTCCACCAGGATTTCCTGCGCCGTGATGTAGATGCGGACCGCGGCCTTGAAGCGCTCGACATCGAACTGACCGTCGGCCTTCTTGAACTTCATGAGGTTCAGCGAGGCGAGGTTGCAGGCCGTGTTGTTGAGGAACACGTACTCGGAGCAGGGGTTGGTCGAGTGGATCGGCTCGGTGCCCTTGCACGTGTGCCACTTCTGGATGGCACCGTCGTACTGGAGGCCGGGATCGCCGCAAACCCAGGTGCCTTCGGCGATCTGGTCGAGCATCCGCGAGGCGTCCTTCTTCTCGAGCGGCTTGCCGGTTACGGTGGAGAGTGTCCACCACTCCTTGCCGTCGACCGCTGCCTGCATGAACGAATCGGACACACGGACCGAGAGGTTCTCGTTCTGGTACATCACCGAACCGTAGGCTTCGCCATTGAACGAGCCATCATAGCCCTGTTCGATGAGGGCCCAGGCCTTCTTCTCTTCCTTGGCCTTGGCGGTGATGAACTCTTCCACGTCACCGTGGGTGTCGCGGATGGTGTTCATCTTGGCGGCACGACGGGTCTTGCCACCGGATTTCACCACGTTGGCCACCTGGTCATAGACCTTGAGGAAGCTCATCGGGCCCGACGGACGACCGCCGCCGGAGAGTTTCTCACGGCTGGAGCGGATGGGGGTCAGGTCGGTGCCGGTGCCGGAGCCGTACTTGAAGAGCATGGCCTCCGAGTAGGCCAGCTCCATGATGCTCTCCATGTTGTCCTGAACCGACTGGATGAAGCAGGCGCTGGCCTGAGGGTACTCATACTGGGTGGGGGCGCGGCGGGCCACCTTGGCCTTGCGGTCCCAGAACCAGTTGCCCCGGTCGCTGCCCTTGCCGACCTCGTACTGGTGGTACAGACCCACATTGAACCAGACCGGAGAGTTGAAGGCGCCGTACTGGTTGACGCACAGCCAGGTCAACTCCTCGTAGAACAGTTCGCCGTCTTCCTTGCTGAAGTAGCCGTCGGCCACACCCCAGTCCGCGATGGTCCGGGTCACCCGATGGATGAGTTGCTTGACCGATTTTTCACGCTCCGCCTTGGCCGGATCGCCGTAGAAGTACTTCGAGCACACCACCTTGGTGGCCAGAACGGACCAGTTCTTGGGAACCTCGACCCCTTCCTGCTTGAAGATGGTCTTGCCGGAATCATCGGTGATTTCGGCGGTGCGGCGGTCCCATTCGATTTGGTCGAAGGGTTTGACCTTGGCATCGCTGAAAACCCGTTGGAGGGGCAGCTTGCGGGTTGAGGAACCCTTGGACGAAGCCTTGGTAGAGGAGCCTCGGG
>CAMATE010000283.1 GCA_945861075.1 Akkermansia muciniphila | reverse complement strand
GCCGTGCCGAAGCCAGGCATCGCCGAATTGTCCAACACCCATCCACTCGGGGGCGTTCCGGTCCACACTTCCAAACCAGCAAGTGCTTCCTCCCGGTTCGGGCCCAGGGGCAATGAATCGAAATTCTCCGCGAACAGGCGGTTGGAAACCGCTTGAGCCTGAAGTGAACCCTGCATCGCCGTGGCGATCAGGGACGCAGCGATCGCTGACAGCAAGTGCCGCCGAACGCCAGGTTCTTTGATAGAGGTTGATTTCATGATCATCGATGAAGAACCGGTCAAAGGCTTAGCCCTGCCGGTCTCTGCTTTTACCACTTGGAACGCCGGATTCAACCCAACCAAACCCTGTCACGGACTCTTAACGCAGTTGACCAAATCACCGATTATCCATCGCTCAATCGTTGCAAACAGCAGAGTGTCGTCGGTTGAATTAATCTCGAGATCCGTTGGGTTTTTGACCATCTGTAGAGCGATGGACACTGGCGTGTTGGCTGCTATTTTTTCCAAAGTTGATTCCCCCTTTGGATTTCAGCACTTCAGTCAACCCTGTCTTGGGTCCGGGGAGGCATTAGTAGCCATTTCATTGACCACCCTCTGTGGCTCCGACCTCCACACCCATTGTGGGCGTCGCCGCGGACCAACCCCCGTGGTGCTGGGTCACGAGGCGATCGGGCGGGTGGTAGCGGTGGGATCGGGTCTGGACACCTCTTGGTTGGAGCGCCGCATTACCTGGACCCTGACCGACTCCTGCGGTCTGTGTGATCCCTGTACCCGATGGAATCTACCGCAAAAATGCGAACGACTTTTCAAATACGGGCACGGAGGCCTGTCGGATGGGTCGGGATTGAACGGCTGCTACGCCACCCACGTGGTTCTGCGATCCGGCACCCACCTGGTGCCAGTGCCCAACTCTCTGAGCGATGCCATGGTGGCTCCGGCCAATTGCGCTCTGGCAACCATGCTCGCTGTCATCGAATCCCTTCCAACCCAAGGAGAACAGGTCGTGATCCAAGGAGCTGGTTTGCTCGGACTCTACGGATGCGCCTTGCTGAAGACTTCCGGCTGGAAACAAGTGTTCGTTGTCGATCGCCAACCGGCCCGACTCTTGGCGGTACCCCGATTTGGCGGAGTCCCCATCCTGTCGACCACCCAAGACGCGATCCCTGCCAACTCGGCCGATGTCGTCATCGAGGTCTCCGGCAGTGCATCAGTGATCGCTGATGGGATCAACTGGCTGCGACCGGGTGGGCATTACGCCATCGCCGGGCTGGTTCATCCAGATTCGGCACTGCACCTAACGGGTGAAACCCTGATCCGCAAATGCCTGACCCTGCGAGGCATTCACAACTACGCCCCGCGGCATCTCGACGCCGCGATCCACTTCCTGTCGAAGCATCGAGACTCCTACCCATGGGAGTCGTTGGTGTCACCCCCAATCCCGTTGAGCCAATTGGATGAAGCCTTCCGACTGGCATCCTCCGGAAAATGGCAGCGTGTCTCGGTGATTCCCGATGGGTTGGGAGCCAGCGTTTCCTGATCTTCACTGGGTCTGAAGCAGCGATCGTGAACAATCCCATTGTGATCTGCCTCCATCTTTGGGCCGGCAAACCCGTTGATTCTACGCCATGAAAGCGATGATCCAACGCTGGCAAAAAGACCCGATAACGCTGGCTGTCTGGTGCACTGTATCGGCCTTTGGAACCTACGCCTGCATGTACGGTTTTCGGAAACCCTTCACCGCAGGCGTTTATGTTAGCGATCCATTTGGCCCTGGTTTCAAGGCACTGTTGGTGAGCGCTCAAGTCCTGGGCTACACCGCCTCCAAGGCCATGGGCATCCGGGTCATCGCCGAGATGGCTCCCCGTCGCCGGATCGCCACGCTCTTCGGATTGATCGCGGTAGCCGAAGCCGCCTGGATCCTGTTGGGTCTACTGCCACCCTCGTTCGGACCGATTTGCCTGTTCTTGAATGGACTACCGCTGGGAATGGTCTTTGGCTTGGTTCTGGGGTTTCTTGAAGGCCGACGTCTTTCCGAAGCCTTCATCACCGGCCTTTGCTGCAGCTTCATTCTCGCCGACGGATTGGCGAAGACCGTGGGTCTACGATTGTTGGAAGCCGGTGTACCCGAACGCTGGATGCCGGCGGCCGCTGGGGCGGTCTTCGCTCTCCCACTGTGGGGATTCGCTTCGATGCTCGGGCAAATCCCGGCACCGACCGATTCCGACGTCGTTGCCCGAACAGAACGACAGCCGCTGAACCAATCCGAACGATGGGCTTTCCTCAAACGCCATGGAATACCTGTGCTGCTCATCATTACGGCCTACACACTGGTCACATTGCTGCGCACCGTTCGGGCCGATTTTTCGAGGGAACTCTGGCAGGCTTTGGGATCTCCAGGGGCAGCGATGGTTTTCACTCGGTCAGAGGTGTGGGTCACCCTAGCAGTCATCATCCCCATGGGGTTAATGGCGCGTATCCGCGACAATCGGAGGGCCTTTTACGCCGGTTTGGCCGTCTCGTGCCTGGGGTTGGCGATGGTTGCGATCGCGTGCTGGGTTTGGCGACAAGGAGGCATTGATGCCTTCGGGTTCATGGTGTCGATGGGTATTGGGCTGTACCTCCCTTACATCGCTGTTCACGCCACCCTCTTTGAACGATTCATCGCTCTCACCCGTGATCGCGCCAATTTGGGGTTCCTCATGTATCTGGCGGACACGGCGGGCTACCTCGCAGTGTGTGTGGTCATGCTGACTCGGGGACGTTTGATGACCGCAGATGGAGTACTGCCCTTGTTCTTGGATGCCGGACTGACCATCGCGGTCTTGGGCATTGGAGCACTGGTCCTGGCGGGCGGCTGGATGCATCGAGGCCACAAGCAGGTGGGATAAGTTCCAAGTAAGACCGACGCCAACTCAGCACGACCGGTCCAATCGGATCAGTCGTGCTGGCTTTCGCCTTCTTCCGCGGTTGCTTCGTTGTTCACTCGTGACGGGACTCAAGCAGTAGTCTCAACACGGCAGGCGCCCAGCCCGCGCTGCGTCTTGCGAAAGAATCCGCGACGCCATCCAGCTCCTCCCGACGAAATCGTTCCGTCTTAAAAAATGGGGCGGACCCGTTTCCGGATCCGCCCCATCGCGAAGTTCTTAATGTGAGCGCTTTTGGGCTCAGATCATTCCACCGAAACCCGGACGAATCCGGTGGCCACCCCGAAGGGCACCTCGATGGTCAGATTGGAACCCGTACCAGCAACCGGTGGTTGCACCTGACCCCAGGTGGCTTGATCCAACGTGCTGCGGCTCTGGACGGTGTAGGTCCGACCCACCTCAGACGGGATGGTGATCCTCAAACCGGTAGCAGTCGCTGCAACACCCAGCACCGGAGCCTTGGGTTGCGGCGGAGCCATCGGTCCGACCGGCTTAACGCTGGTGGCCTTGAAGAAGCCTTCGGCGTCGAGTGCGGTCCAGTCTTGCGCCCAGTTCTCAGAACCGAAGGCGCCGGTGAAGTTCACCTTCACGAAGCCCGGGGTATCGGTCTGCGGGATGCCATAAGCCGGGCTGCCGGCGCGCAACGTCGGATCCAACTGGCCATCCGCCTGGCGGCTGATGCCTCCCAACAACGGATCCACCGTCGGGTTCACATCGGCAGGCGCGTACTCCTTGCCGTAGTCTTCGTTCGATCCAGACTTGTAGCCCCAGAACACGTTGTTCTTCAGCTCAGGCGTCGACACGCCGTCGTCGTCAATACGCACTCGCACGCCACCAAAGTCGGTGAACACCGAGTTGAACCAACGCGCCTTGTTCTCCACTCGGAAGCGCAACGCATCGTTGCCGCTCGAATTGGTGCCAGCTCCGATCATCGTCGCATTGCGCACCAGATAATTGGCCAGAGGCAAAGCTCCAGGAACGCGCACGTCCGGCGACTGAGGCTGACCATTCTGCTCCGATCCGCTGTCCTTGGCTCCCGGCTCCTGAATGCCAAACCAGAACTGGTTCAGACCATTGTAGCCCATGTCGGTATCGAAGCCGTCGTCGTCGTTGAAGGCAGACACCAAGTACTTGGTGTTCACCGATCCGCCGAAGAACTCAAACCCGTCGTCAGCGATGCAGTACGCCTCCAGATAGTCGGCTACGGTGCCACGGCCCACGCCGCACAGCGACCATCCGTTGATCTCCTTGTCGGTCGTCAACTTCTTGCCGCCATG
>CAMATE010000282.1 GCA_945861075.1 Akkermansia muciniphila | reverse complement strand
AACGCCAACCGTCCGCACACCCGCTATCCCAGTTCAAAAACTCAACCCTCTTCAGCCTCAGGCCCTTGCGCAGAGCGGCGAGTGGTTAGCGGGAGCGGTCTAAACCGGATCGGATCGGTGGGGATGAAAGTGATGTCGAGGCGTTTTCTTTCGTAAGACGAGGCGGGAGTGAGGAGTAGGCCAAGCTGAGGCTCGAGCTTGAGGCCCGTGACGATTGAAAAACGAGGCTCATGCGGACGAAGATGCAGCCCGCACGACCGATCCAACTCAATCGTTAGCAAATTCTATCTCCGACGGATAAGTCCCGGCCGTTTCGTCCTTCGGAATCATTGCTCCCACGGATGCGTCCGCAGCGCTCTCGGAAATCACCAAAATCAGAATTGAGCGCAGGCTCAGCCCTGAAACGAATTGGGATACCGTAAATCAGTCTTTATATCTCGGTATCAACTCGTTTCAGCCCTATTCAGAGCACCACGACTCAATATTCGTGCAGCAGGTAAAAAAGCCTTTTGGAAGCGACGCTTGATCCCACAAGTCAGATCGGGGTCTCCTGCAGCCAATCCCATGATATCTCCGACGTGTTCCGCAAAACGATCTCGGACCAAGTTGACTAGCCTGTCCCCGACTCGGGCTAGCCTGTCCCTGATTACTCTGATTGCTCTAGTTTTGATGGTCGGCCAAATGCCGCAAACAAGCCTCCGGGCTGATGGCCCAGCGGACAATTCGGCCGACAAAGTGCGACGAGTTCCACCCCCGGGCGTCACCCTGTCCGATGATGTCCGCGACGAGCTCATTTCAGGAGTCCAGTCACTCGCAAAAAATCTGACAACAGCCAGGTCCCGATGGGCCAAGGATTCCCAGGAACTCAGGCGGGTGGCAGACATCGAGATTTTCCATAAGTCGGTGGATTGGGCCGTTCGATACGGGGAAATTTTCAAGACCAACGAGGTGGATTCAGCCCGACTTCAATTGAAGACGGCGGCCGAACGGCTGCAGGCGCTGGATAAGGGACAGGCTCCATGGTTAGAAACTCCTGGTCCCACGGTTGCTGGGTATGTGTCCCGGATCGACGGATCGGTGCAGCCATTCGGGTTAGTCATTCCCCAAAGCTGGAAGCCCAACTCGGGAAGATCATGGCGCTTGGATTTCTGGTTCCACGGGCGAGGCGAAACATTGAGTGAATTGGCATTCATCGCCGACCGGATGAAAAACCTCGGAGAATTCGCTCCGCCTGACACTTTCGTGCTCCACCTCTACGGACGCTATTGCAACGGCAGCCGTTTCGCCGGGGAAACCGACTTCTGGGAGGCTTTCGAAGAAGTCAAACGGCGTTATCCAATCGATGAAAACCGGTTGGTGGTCCGTGGGTTTTCCTTGGGCGGAGCTTCCGCGTGGCACTTCGCCGTGCACCACGCGGCTCGATGGGCCGCTGCCGCTCCCGGGGCCGGATTCAGCGAAACAGCCGATTTCCTGCGCGTATTCCAACAGGAACAACTCAAACCAGCCCTTTGGGAACAGAAACTCTGGCGACTCCATGATGCCACCGCCAATGCTCTCAATGTCGCTATGGTTCCGCTCATTGCCTACAGCGGTGAAGACGATCGGCAAATTCAAGCCGCCGATGCGATGCGATCGGCATTGCGGACAGAGGGCATGGAATTGACGCACCTGATCGGACCTAAAACAGGGCACAAGTATGAACCGGGGGCGAAGGCTGAACTGAACCGTCGATTGGATGCACTGGCATCGGTGGGGCGTATCCGCTTGCCGCATGAAGTACGCATGGTAACCCATTCGTTGCGATATCCGCAGATGGCTTGGGTGACCGTCGATGCATTGACCGAACACTGGGAACCAGGCCGGGTGATCGCGCAACTGCCCGATGGGGACAGGCTCCTGCGGATCGAGGCGGACGGCGTGGAGGCTTTGACTCTCGAATTCGGCCCGGGAGACGCCCCGTTTCCGATCCATCAGCCCGTTCAGGTGGTTTTCGCCGGAGCGGACAAGACGGTGATCTTGGAATCCACTCGCCCGGGAACCGATCGCTCATGGAAGGCCAGCTTTCACCGGGAAAACGGTGCATGGAAAACGGGGCCTGATCTGTCCGGGGGCCTGCGCAAGCGCCACGGTCTTCAGGGCCCCATCGACGATGCCTTCATGGATTCCTTCATGATGGTGATGCCAACGGGAACGCCACTGAATGCTCAAGTGGGCAATTGGGTGAAGAGCGAATCGGCGCGCGCCGTGGAACATTGGCGCCGACACTATCGAGGCGACGCTCGACAGAAGTCGGATCAGGAGGTCTCAGAAACGGATATCCGCGAGCACAACCTCGTTCTGTGGGGAGACCCCTCCAGCAACCAATTGCTCGCCAAACTGGCGCCGTCATTGCCCATTCGTTGGGAAAAGAACCAGATCGTGGTTGGAAATCAGACCTTCGCCACCGACACCCACGCTCCGATTCTGATCTTCCCGAACCCGTTGAATCCCACCCGCTATATTGTGCTGAACAGCGGGTTCACCTTCCGGGATTACGACTATCTGAACAATGCGCGTCAGACGCCCAAGCTGCCGGATTGGGCCATCATCGACCTTCGCCAAGCTCCCAATGCCCGAACCCCAGGCGGGATTTCCGCCGCAGGGTTCTTTGGTGAACGTTGGGAACTGCGCTGACCTCGCGCGATCCAAAGAGACCCCTCAGATGAGGGTCTTGGCTTTGGCCAGGGCCTCGTCCAATCGAGCGACATCCTTGCCGCCACCGCGGGCTCCGTCCGGACGCCCGCCTCCCTTGCCACCAATGATCGGGGCAATCGTTTGGATCAGTTTGCCTGCCTGAACCTTGGCTGTGAACTCCGGGCTTACCGCAGCGACCAAAGCAACCGCACCCGCCGAATGGCCGCCAAGCAGGATGACGCCGTTGAACAGCGATTTCAACGCATCCACCACCGTCTGCAGAGTCTCTCCGTCGGCCTCGCCCAGATTCACAATCAAGGCAGGCACACCATTCAGTGTCTCGGACTTCGCCAACAACTCGCGTGCTTTGCCAGCAGCCTCGCGTTGGGCCGCCGCCTTGAGTGACTTCTCCAGTTCGCGACTGTGGGCCAACAAACCTTCGAGCTTCTTCTCCAATTCACCCAGCGGGCTGTTGAGTTTACCAGCCAATGAGCGGATCAGCGCCTCATCGGCACGCGCTTTGTCCAAAGCCGGCAATCCAGCAATGGCCTCGATGCGGCGCACCCCAGCGGCCACGGCCGACTCGGCCAAAATGCGGAACATTCCGATCTCACCGGTGGCCCGGGTGTGAGTACCGCCGCAGAGTTCCATGGAATACCCATTCAACTGCGCGGCCTGTCCACCGATCTGAACAACACGGACAACGTCTCCGTATTTGTCGCCGAAGAATTGGAGCACATCCTTGCGGTTCTTCACTTCGGCGTGCGGCACCTCGACCCATCCCACGTGGGCGTTCTCGAGAATGCGTTCATTGACCAACCGCTCGATGTCGATGACTTGCTGAGCGGTCAGCGCGGCGCTGTTGAAATCGAAGGTCAGCTTCTCAGGGGTGACATTGGACCCCTTCTGGGAGGCCTCCTTGCTGGCCACTTCGTGCAAGGCCCAATGCAGAAGATGAGTCACCGTGTGATGACGCTCGATGGCGTGACGACGTGCGGCATCGACGCGGAGGTTCACCGAAGAGCCCACCGACGGGGACTCGCCGCCTTCGATGAAATGCAGCCACACATTGCCAGATTTCTGTGTATTGGCGATGCGCCAAAGCTGTCCGGAACCACTGATTTCGCCGGTGTCGCCTACCTGCCCGCCCATCTCCGCGTAGCAGGCCGAGGCGTCCAGGATGATGGCGGTCTTGTCCTTGAGTTCGACGACCTCCAAGACCTTCGCTCCGATTTCCAAGACGTCATATCCGAGGAACTGCGTCGAAGACTTCGTCTCGATCTGCGACAGTTCGATGACCTGCTTTTTCTGTGAGGCACGGGCCCGGGCGCGTTGCTCTTCCATCAGCGCTTCAAAACCTGCCTTGTCCACCGAAAGTCCACGCTCGCGGGCCATGAGTTCGGTGAGGTCGATCGGGAAGCCCTGCTCGTCATACAGACGGAATGCGAAGGCCCCGGAAATCTGCGAACACCCGGCCTGCGAAGCCTCTTTTTCGAACAGTTCGATACCGCGGTCCAAGGTGCGATTAAAGGCCTCTTCCTCAAGACGGAGAACATCCTTCACCTGCTGCTTGCGG
>CAMATE010000281.1 GCA_945861075.1 Akkermansia muciniphila | reverse complement strand
TGATGTCCAACCAGACCGGCCCCCAACTCCACCCGGAAGCGGCCAAACCTTTCAATGCTCCTACCTCGTTCCAGGTCACATGGGGTCGATGGGATACAAACACCGTGTTTCTACTGATCTGCCTGAGTGAACCAAACAGTTCCGACGGTTTCTCATTCAAATAGGTGTCATCGTATTCCAGGATTCTCTGAACTGGATTCCGAGGCAGCATATCCGTGACAACCCAATCGGGGACTCCGTCTTGGTTCAAATCTGTGAATGCAACCCCCATGGAAAACAAACTCGTGTACGGCAAGTAATCAGCAATCTTGTCGACAAAGCGTCCTCCTCCAACATTCATCCACAATCGATCCGGGCTGTGATAATCATTGCAAACATAAAGATCAGGCCGCCCATCCCCATTAATATCTTGGAATGCGCACGATAGCGACCAATCCAACTCCAATGCCTTGTCAGTGGAATTGCCATAATCGGCCATCGCAGAAAGCGGTTGCAGGTTCAGGTTCGTACCGCCTTGGTTCAAGAGGACGACACTGGGTGCCCCCATCTCAGCCACCAATCCCGTGCTGCTGACCCGAAAGCGATCGGGATCAAATTCTCCGGGAGCCATGGTTGAAGTATTAATCAACCGACGATCGGCCCCTCCGTTGGTGCGCAACGAATTGTAGTTGCGGCTTCGGTTTTGACGATACCCCAGCGCGATGATATCCACACTTCCATTTTGGTCGATATCAGCGGAAGCCATTCCACCCCAGTAAACCCCTTTTGGCGGATGATAACTGACCTCATTAGTGCGGAAACCCAGTCGTCCATCGCCATAACTTACCCGGATGCCGGCATCATAGGTCGAAGTAATGAGATCTAATCGACCATCACTGTCCAAATCGCTGACCACGATTCCTGCGATGGCAGATTTTTGAATTGTTTCAGCCAACCGGGAAGTTGCGTTGGTGAATTTCCAAGGCCCACGATCACTGAAATAAACCCCTCCCCAACCCGGTTTCCCACCCAGCACCAGATCTGGCCAACCGTCTGCATTGAGATCACGAATCGCCAGTCCCCATCCATTCAGGATGAATGTGATATTGGTGATTTGTTGGCTGTTGATCGGATTTGTTTGAACGACACCCGCTTGCAGTGCACCCCTTGCTTGAAACGGAGGTTCTGAACCTTCCATTCGGAAGATCCAGGATTGAATGATCATCAATAAAACAATCATCCAGGCTCCCAGTCCCGGCCAAACCCTATTGAAAATTCTCTTCAAGTTTAATAAAAATCGCCCACCCTCACGGGTGGGCGATTTTGTGGACCGATGTGATATCAGTTCAAATTAGCCGTTATCAATCAATATTGACAACACGGTAAAATGCGGCTGCGGGTGTTGATGGCAATGTCACCGTGCTGTTTGGGATGAGCATCGATTTCATGGCTGCTGCCCGGTCAACCGGCACCTCCATGACATCCTTCCAGACGTCTCCAAGGTCTGACTTGACCTGCAGGCGATAGCTTTTCGGCAACGCCGTCGGATCGGCGTTCCGTGAGAGAATGCTCAACTTGGTGGCATCGCTAGAGGCATCAATGAGAATCTGCGCCGGGCTGCTCAATTGATTGTCAACCCGATGAACCGGAAGATAGAAATCCAAGATGAATTCTTCGGGTTTTGCACCTGCCTCCGGGATGACCGACGCCCGAACGACCACCTTGGACCCCTTGGCTCCAATCGGCACATTCCATATCAGGTGATTGGTGTTCTTGAGCTCCATCCCTGCGGGTCCTTGAAGAAGGGTCAAGGTGACCTTTTGAGGATCCGCGTTAAAGGCGATCAAGAAATCCAAACCCTCTGCTTCCCTGACGAAGGGAGGCGGGACGCTCAGAAAGCGAAACACCAGCGACTCGATGCCGTTGTAGTTCTTGCCTGCGGGCGGTGCCTGTTTGGCAGCCTTTGGCCGGAATCCCAAGGGAGCAAAGAACCGGTTGCCGGGAGTCGGAATCTCAGTCGGCTTGGCATCCGGATTCAAGACCAGCACCTCGTTGGTCTGGGACACCTTCAGGGTTCTCTCAACCGCAGCATCGCCGACTTCTTTGGCATTCACCTCGTAGGCATGGAGAATGAAGACATTGGTTCCCACTTGGTTGGTGGTCGGCGTCCACAGCACGATTCCGCTGGGGTCGACCTTCATGCCTTCCGGACCGGCGAGCAGAACGTAATTATAGCCTGCAGTGATATCCGGCAGAGGCTCGCCATTGGGCGCGTGGTTGATGTGAGCGGCGGCATTCGTGTCGCTCAAGTGGAGCATGTCGCCATCGAACAACCTCGGGAAGTAGGTGTATTGGAGCCCAGGGAAGCCCACCTGCGAGGCTTTGGAGCGGAACACCGGAGGAGTCCTCCCGAAGCCTAAAGTCGGTACGATCGTCATCACCTCGCTCGAAAGCCCGGTCTGTCCATCGGCTCCCACCGCGCTGACACGCACCAAGTAGGGCATGCCGGGAATCAGTCCGCCGACCCGCACCTCGGTCCTGTCCACAGGGACAGCCTCCGCCCGCTCGAAGGTGCCCGGCACGCTGTTGGTGGTGAACTCGACGGCATAACCATTCACCAACGAATTGGTGACGGGCTTCCATTGGATCGTGAACCCGTCCACCTCGGGGCGGCTGCGGATACCGCTCACCTGGGCCGGTAACTCCTGAGGGGCCAGGGCTCCCTGCCCGTTGCTCTTCGGCTGGTAGGTCACCTTGCGCTGAGAATTGAGTTTGAACGACTTGGTGCGTTCGATGGTGACCGTTGTCGCTGAGACCTTCCGAACCGGCGCGTTGTAACCGTCCGAGATGGTGGCCACGACGTAGTACTCTCCGGGAGGAGCGGTGATATCATCCGTGTCAATCAGGGCCAACTGCCATCCATCCAGGATACCCTCTTCGAATTCGCCGTTGAGAAGGGCATCGATATCCTCACTGGAGAAGATCAAACCGTCGTCTCCGGGGTCATCCTCGGAGGTCTTGAAGACCTCGAAGCCCTGCTGGTCCCGATGGTCATTGAGCAGAGAGAGTGTGACAGTCGCATTGGAATCGACATCCAAGTCGAACCACCAGAGCACCAAGTTGCCGAAGTCGTCCATGTGGGGTTCATCGATATCGATGACGCCGGCTTCGTCTTCTTGGATGGTATCGAAGACCAGCTCCGAGAATTTGCGCGGCGACTCGACGTTGATCTTATAATCTCCGTTGGGAGCATCGATCAGGAAGACCCACGCGGAACGCTCCTCGTAATTGAAATCGGTGAGCACGGTGAGGCCCGTTTTCTCGAGCTCTGCCAGCGTCGCCTCGTCCTCGATCTGAACGTTCTGGCCCGAGGGCAGTGTGATCGTGAAGGCCAGATCACTACCCTGAAACACATCGCTCTGACCCCAGTGCATGCGGACACCCACCTCCGGAGCGCCTTTCGGCACGCTCACATTGCCGGACTGAAGGAATCGCACTGCACCGCCCTTGGCGGCACCGCTCGCAGGATCCGACAACATGGTGACGGTCATGGCCAAGGTCCTGGGATCGCTCGGTGCGGTGGAGACCTTGCCAATTTGTCGGAAATTCGTCAGCCAGACGATCTCGTACAGCCCGTCGGGGTCCTGGGCCGCCGGGCGCCAAGGTTTCTCCCAGGGGCTCGCGTTCCAGACATCCTGATTGGGGTAGGGATACCGCACGTAATCCACCGAACCCGAGGGCTCTCCCGAGCCATCCAAGTCGAAGGTGCTGAAGGAAAAGCTGCTGTTCCGAACCTTGAACCCGAAATTGATGCTCACAGCCGGGATGCGCGGAGTGCAAATCGGTGGGATACACGGAGGACACCAACTAGCATTCACCCACGACCAGCCCCTCGGATAGCAATACGGGATGCAAGGCGGGCACCACCATGGGGTGCACCAACTCGGGATCTCAGGAGTCACGTTGACCCCCACATTGCCTGCAGCCTCCCAATCGGGCGGTTGGAAAAGGAAGTAAGCACTGGCATTCCCAAGCTGCCAATTTCCGATGAGCGGGACATACGGCGGGACCTGCACCCGGGCGGCGATGCTACCGCCTAGGCTGCCGGCTCGTGCCTGGATCTGGGCCGAGCCGATGATGATCGAAAGCAGGTCGATCTGGGCTCCCGCATCGACGTTGAACGAAGGAATGTAGGTAAGATACGCGCTGCCCACGGGAATGCCCGCGATCGCCGCGTTGCCCCGGATATCCACGCGGTAATCTGAGGAGAAGCGCCCGCGGGCCTCCACCTCGAGGGGCCACCGTCCCGCGACCCTC
>CAMATE010000280.1 GCA_945861075.1 Akkermansia muciniphila | reverse complement strand
GGCATGGATACTAATGGCCGAGATGTCCAACTCACCGCGGGTGGCCCGTTCGTTGAGGGTCTGGATGTCTTGGAGGATGTGTTCGAAGCGCAGGCCGGGTGAGGGAATCAAATCCCGCGCCAAGCCGTAGAACATGAAGGCATCGTCCGGATCCGGCGAGTGGCCAAGTGTGAGCGTCAGCATACCGTTAAGTGAGCGGACGCTACGTCGGAACCCAGCGAAGTCGAGCGCGTGAATGCAATCACTGCCCCGGCGAACCTTCCAGAATGCGCAACAGGACGGGTTGGGAACACTGCCCGCCGTCGCCATTGGCCCGCAAATGGAAGAGTCGAGTCCCCGGACGAGCCTTCCGCGCGGCGGTGATGAAGAACTCCCGCTCGGTTTGGTCTTCGACAATCAACAGGCCGTTGAGGCCGATATTATCCACGTACACACCGTGCGGCAGGTTGCGGCCACAATCTTCTCCACCCAACTCAATGCGCGACTTGAAATCCCGTCGATCGGCCCTGACCCGTGCCGTGATGGTTTGACCCGGTCGGATGAGCAATTCCATCGGGCGACCCGCCTCTTGGCGCACCACCGAACGATCAGGGCCGGGCAAGATTTCCACGGTCACTTTCGGGGCCGCGTCCAATTGCACATTCCCCAGATCGCCCAATTCGCGGCGAACCTCCCTGCCCTGAATTTTAGCGCTGGCGCTCACCCGGACCGCCCGGTCGGCCGCGTCCTGAGGATCGGCCGCACCGACCGCAGCGTACAGCGCCGCCACCGCACGGATTTGCCCGGCTTCAATTTCCACGGGCGTGCTCGCGGTGAATCCAGCCGGCAACCGATCGAGATGAATGCGAATGGGGCCATCGAACCCCTCACGACGGGTGGCCACGAAGCGGATTTCACGACCACTGCCCGGGCTGACCTTCGGGTTCAATCCTTCGACGCGCACGGTGAAATCCGGCTGCTGCGGACGGACGGAGAGCCGGTAGGCGTGATTGGTTCCGCCGCCAAATCCGCGGGTGTCGGTCACGCGAACCAAATACCGAGCGGTCGTGGGTGCGGTGAACAGCAGCATGGAATCGGTCCCAGACTGACGGCTGGGATCATCGTCGTTCTGGTAGTTCAATCGAAACACGGGCAAGCCATTGGGAACGGGCCGACTGCCCGCCGGATACGCCTTCACGAGGTAGGCCGGCTCATTGAGCGCATGCGACAACGGCGTAGTTCCGAAGACAGACTGACGACGTCCTTCACCGGGATACACCTTGAACCCAGAATCCGGCCCGCGCGGATAGAGCCACAAGCGCACCACCTCGCCATTGGCATACAGGTATTCGTCCAATTCCATTTCGGCCCAGTTCTGGAGTCGAAAGTCATCGACGGTGTCGGAGTCCTTACCCCGGAAGGTGAACCACGAATCGCGAACGGCCTGAAGCACCGCCTGCTCCACCGGCTGGCCGGCCAACGTCAAGACCTCCAGACGGGAGTCCATCGCAGAACCATCGCGCGCAGCACGCACTTCCAAGGTCAACGCCTCGCCAGCGCGGGCCTGGAAGGAAAAATGATCCACATCGCCCGGACGCCCCATCCGACCGTAGGTTTCCGACGGTACGGCCACCGTCTGCGCCCGCCGAATCCCGTCGTTGGGCTCCAACTCTGCCTGATGGACGGGCGAACGCAGGGATTGCGCCGAGCTGGAAGCGGAAGAACGGCCCGACGGAGACGGTTTTTTCGCATCGCGGGGGGTGGCCGCAATCCCGGCTGAACCCACGGCCCCATCGCCTTTGAGCGCGAGGGTTTCCACAGAGCCATCCATCCGCGCCGCCAGCACGGAATCGCCTGCAACATTCATCGCCAAGGCCGCGGCCATATCCGGTTGCCCGGTCCAGGAAGCCACTTCCTGCAGTTCGGGCAGCCGCCATTGCTTGAGGGATCGGTCGATGGCCGCGGTGACGAGATGGCGTCCGTCGCGAGACAGGGCCATGGACACGATCCCCGCATCATGGGCGAAGCGCGCCGTGACCACCGGATTCAGGGCCGGCGTCTCCCGCGAAACCAACCGCCATTGATGGATGCGACGATCGGCCCCGGCGGCCAACACGTGCTGCCCATCCGGGGTGAACAACACCCGGTTCAAGTCACCCTGGGGCTGATTGAGTGTGTCGAGGCGCAACCCGTCTCGGACGCGCCAGAGCTTGACCGTCTGATCGGCGCTGGCCGAAGCCAACACCGCTCCGGACGGATCGAAGGCGAGGTCGAAAACCGCCCCATTGTGGACGGAGTTGGACCACACCAGAGAATGGTCTGCCACCTGCCACAACCGGATGGACCGATCATAGCCCGCGGTGGCCAACCAACGACCATCCGGCGACAACTCGGCATCCTGAACGGCGTCCCGGTGCCCCTCGAAGCGGGCCAACCGTTGACCGGTCGGCACCGAAAAGATTTCGGCCGTTCCATCCAAACCTGTGATCCCCGCCGCAACGACCAACGTCGCGCCGTCGGCCGAAAAATGCAGCGCATTCACCTTGCCCGAAATGCCGTCCATCACCCGCTGGACGCGGCGACCTGCGGGGTTTCGAAACTCCACCCGACCGGCCGTTCCCAGCGCCAGGATCTTGCCATCCGGCGAATACTCGGCCGCGGTCCAAGGCAGCGCCACCCGGCCCGAAACCGCCACCTCGGGCACCACCAAGTGTTTGAGAATGGACTCGTCCCGCTGTGGTCCCGGAGCGCCGTCCGCGATCCACTGGCGCAGCAGTGCCAACTCCGCCGTAGAAACCCGGGGCTCGTCCTTCGGCGGCATCACCGGCTTGGCCCGGCCTTCGATGAGTTTCACCAGCAGTGAGCCTTCCGGATCACCCGATTTCAGGGTCGCCCCTTTGTCGCCCCCTTGGTTCAGGCTGGCGAAGGTCTCCACCGAGAATTCGCCCTCGCGATCGGCCTCGTTGTGACAACCCGCACAATGCGTGCGGAGGATCGGCGCGATGTCGCGTTCATACAACCAACCGCGGGTCGCGGCTGAGGCCGTAGAGACCGACAGCAGGCAAGCGATGAGCCACCGCAGACCGGCTGGCTGACGAACGATCCCGCAGGCGTTGAGACGTTTCATGGTCAGTGCTGGAAGAGGAATTCGCGGCTGGTGAGGATGGACCAGAAGAGGTCTTCAGCCACCGACGCCCGCTGGTCGGGACCGGCTTCTTGGAACATCCGGAGAAACGCGGCCCGCTCAGACTCTCGCGGAGCCCGGGACAGCGCCACGGAATAGGCCTCGGTGACGAGCCGATCGGCATCGGCGCCCTCGCGCAAGAGCCGGGTCAAGCGCCCTGCCTGGGCCGACAGCTTGTCGTTCACCGTCGAACCGTTCGACAAGTGCAACGCCTGCACCAAACTCGGCTGATTCGACCGCTCACACTCGCAGGTGATCTCGCGCTGGTTGCGGCCGAAGGTCTTAAGGAAGTAGGAAGTCACCGAGGCGTCGAACAACTGAACCGATCGCGGACTGTTGGTGTAGAACGCGGTCTTTTCGGTGGAGCCATCGCTCAGGGTCAGTTCCGTGAACTGCTCCCGGATGCCGGTGACATCGGCGATGGCATCTTGCAGCACCTCGGCACTCAGGCGTCGTGGAAAACACCGCGAATAATGACGCCGGTCTTCCCGGTTGGTCGGCAGAATTTCGGAGGAACGCCGATACGTCTGAGAAACCAGGATCTCCCGCATCAACGACTTCAAATCAAACCGATGGCTCACCAAGTGATCGGCCAAAGCGGCGAGGAGTCGCTCGTTGGAGGCCGGATTGGAGGCGCGCAAATCATCCACCGACTCAACCAAACCCACGCCCAAGTAATGCGCCCAAATGCGGTTGGCGATGGCCCGGGCGAAGTACGGATTGGAGGGTGCGGTCAGCCAGTCGGCCAAGACCTCGCGACGATCGCGGGTATCGGTCGTCGCCATGGCGGGGGCGTCCAAAGGCGCCGGCGGCTGGGGCTTTCCCGTCCGGGGCTGAATGAGGTCTCCGGAAGCTTCGACGTACAATTGCCGTTGCCCATCGCCATTGCGCGGATCCCCGCCCCATCCCTTGGCTCGGACCCGCGAAAAGAGGTTGGCAAACTGGTAGTACTGGTCGTTGGTCCACTTCTCGAGCGGATGATTGTGGCAACGGGCGCAGTTGATGGAGAGCGACAGGAACGCCTGGCTCACATTCTCGGCCATGGATTCTGGGTCTTGATGAACGGCGAAGAAGTTCGACTCCCCGTCATCGACTGAAGATCCCTTGGCCGTGACCACCTGCCGCACGAACCGGTCCCACGGTCGTGTCGTTCCGGTTTGGCGACGACGGCGCCGTCGAGGGGCTTCACGCGACCCCGCG
>CAMATE010000279.1 GCA_945861075.1 Akkermansia muciniphila | reverse complement strand
TCTGCCCACAAGGCCGACGCCCTCAAGCTGATCGCCGCCCATGAGCGGAACCCGAAGACGGTGTTTGGCGGAATGTTCCAACTGCGCGTGGAACCCCGCTACCAGAAGCTGCGGTTCCTCATCGAATCGGGCGAGTTGGGACGGATCGTCCGGGTGAACTGGATCAACACCGACTGGTACCGGACCGACGCATATTACGCCAGCGGCGGCTGGAGAGCCACCTGGGCGGGCGAAGGCGGCGGTGTGCTCCTCAACCAATGCCTCCACAACCTCGACATCCTCGCCTGGCTGTTGGGAATGCCCTCGTCGCTACGGGCTCATGTCACCCTCGGACGCGACCACGCCATCGAGGTGGAAGACAACGTCACGGCCTACCTCGAGTATCCCTCCGGCGCCACCGGCGTGTTCGTGGCCAGCACCGGTGAGTCACCGGGCACCAATCGGCTCGAACTCACCGGCACCCGCGGCCGGGCCGTGATGGAGGACGGCAAACTGCGCTTCATCCGCAATCTCAGCGACATGACGGAGTTCAGCCGCACGTCCCAATCGGGCTTCGCCAAACCGGAGTCGTGGAACGTGGAAATTCCCTTCGAGAACGCCGATCAGCCGCATGCGCAGCTAATGACCCATTTCACCGAAGCGATTCTCAATGGAAAACCGCTCATCGCTCCCGGGGCCGACGGACTGGCCTCAGTGGAATTGGCCAATGCCATGCTGTATTCAGGCCTGACGAGCCAGACGGTGACGCTGCCCCTCGATGCCGAGGCCTATGCGCTGAAACTTCAGGAACTCATCGCTGGATCGCGCTTCGTGAAGAAGACCGTGGCCAGTGATGCATCGGATTTTGCGGCCTCGTTTCGACGGTAACGAAGGTGGCGACGGTCGCGGCTCCGGGACGGGGCCGCTCTTAGGCAGAGCAACAGGCCGGGCCTCCTGCTTCAGCGCACGCCAAAGAGGCGTTCCCACAAGGCCGATCCACCGAAAACCCACCCGGTGGCAGCGACGGCAATATACGGACCGTAAGGCAACCGTCCTGACAAGTGCTGACGGCCCAGGGCAATCAACCCGAGGCCCACGACAGCCCCAAGGACAGAGCTGAACATCAGGCTAAAGAGTGTGGCCTTCCATCCAAGAAACGCACCGATGGCTGCCATGAATTTGACGTCACCCAAACCCATGGCCTCGCGCGGCAGAGTCAGCGAGTCCACCTCGGCTGCGAGGTAGGGTTCGGATTCCGGATCCAACACCTCGTCGCCAATGCGCAAGGCCTTGGGCGAGAGGCGCATTTCGCCCGACACATAGCAGCGGTCGGCCAACTCCAAACGTCGACCTTCCATCACCACCGTGTCCGATTCGCGATAGAACACGTCCTGAAAAGGAATCTCGCGATCCGGCAACCGGATGCCCGCATCATGGAAAATCACGCGGCTCCCCGGCTCGAGGACGATGCGTTCGCGGCCAAACAGGAGCTTGCCCAAGCGGAGCACCAGATACACGACGCCTCCCCCGACCACGATGCCCAGGGCGCTGCTCCGGAGTGCACCCAGGATGGACGTCTCCTGATGCATCTCCGGGGCCACCAGCGACAACAGGAACCCGACCCCCACTCCTCCCAGGGTGATTTCGTCGGGAATGATGAAGTGCTCAAAATCGATGAAGGTGGCCGCGACAAATCCCGCGAGCAAAATAGCCGCTGAGGCAGCCGCCCAAGGGGCCGATTCTCCGTAGTACAACCAAGCCGCAACAAACAGCACGCCGGTCAGAGCCTCCACACCGAGGTAGCGCGGGGAGATAGGGCTCCGGCACGACGCACAACGACCCCGCAACATCAGCCATGAGAAGATGGGCATGTTCTGCCACATCGGAATGCGGTGATTGCACGTCGGGCAATGGGAAGGAGGATGGACGATGCTCTCTTCGCGGGGCATCCGGTGGATAACCACATTGAGGAAGCTGCCGGTCATCGCCCCGAAGATCGCGACGAAGAACGTCCAGAAATGGAACGGCAGCCCCAGCGGACCGTGGTGACGGTAGAGTTCGTCTTCCCAGTTCATCGTGACTCCCCCGAGCCGTAGACTTCGCGCATCAACGCCGCCCGCATCACCTCGATGGGAGCCGGACGGTGCGTCCAGAGCTCGAAGGCGGCGGCTCCCTGATACAGCAACATCCCAAGTCCATTGGCCGTCCGGCAACCCGCTGCCTGCGCAGCCCGAAGCAACGG
This sequence comes from Akkermansia muciniphila, assembly GCA_945861075.1. Taxonomy (GTDB): domain Bacteria; phylum Verrucomicrobiota; class Verrucomicrobiia; order Limisphaerales; family UBA9464; genus SXXZ01. Next base: position 2,233 of record CAMATE010000279.1, on the reverse strand, counting down.
GGTTTCAGACGGTCGGTAAATCATGTCGTACACGGCATCGGCGCGACTCAACGGATAGGCCGGAACATCCAGGGGCAACGGATCTTCGGGTTTCAGGCCCGACGAGGTGGCGTTGAGGATGAACTCCACGTCGGTGTCGGGCAGACCCGTGCGGACATCGACCGCTGGAAACCGGTCGGCGATCTCGGTGGCCAGTTCGGCCGCCTTCGATTCGGTGCGGTTCTGCAGCCACAAGGTCTCAACCCCTTCATCGGCCAACCGCAACGCCGCCGCCCGACCGGCACCGCCCGCACCCAGCAACAAGACGCGGGCCCCGCGGGGTTCCATAAGCAAGTCTTCGCGGAGGGAGCGGATGATGGCATCCGCGTCGGTGTTGTATCCGCGAAGCCGTACTGGGCCTGTGAAGGACCTCAAAAGTCCCACGGGAGTCCAAACGCCTTCCGCGTTCTCCGCCTCGAATACCACGGTGTTCACTGCGCCCCACGCCTCGGCCGAGACATCCAAATCATCCATCATGCCCAACGCCAGACGCTTGTGAGGCACCGTGAGGTTCACACCGCAAAAGCCCATCACCCGTGCTCCTTCGAGGGCGACGGCCAATTGCTCGGGCGCCACTTCACAGGCCACGTACCGCCAATCCAAACCCAACGCCGCCAACGCGGCATTGTGCATGGCCGGCGAGGCGGAATGCCGAATCGGAGAACCCCACACCGCGGCCAGGCGCGTGGAGGCCGTGACAGGCTTGGGCACAGGCTCGGACATCGTGGGCCTGAGAATGCCGCCAAGCGCCGCCGACGTCCAAGCCTGTTCGAGAACCGTTCGAGGACTGATGTAGGACGTCGCTGGGTCCTGACTGCTGCACGGATCCTCGCCGTTCACGCTAGATTTCGGTTCCCGTGTCGGTTGCAAATCGCCTTGTCGCCACAGCTCGGCCTGTTGAGATCGGCGGACGATGACCCGATCCGTGCTATCCGTGGCGATTTGGGCCGCATCCGCGGCTTTGGCCTGGGGTGGCATCACGCTGGAGCCCGATGGTTATCACGTTCGGCCCGGCGACCGGATCCAAGAGGCGCTGGATCAGGCCGCGACCAACACCGTGCAGAAAACGGTCTGGGTGCACGCGGGCTTGTACCGACCGGAATCCAAACGTCAGGCACTGATTGGCTTCAACCGGCGGCATGACGGAATCCGTCTGGTGGCTCTCGGAGACGTCACGCTCACCGCGGCCAATCCCGCGCTCTCAGCCACCCAGGAGCCGTCGCACCCGGCGGTGGTGAACCACGTGGTTTATTTTGGCGACGGCGTCTCGACCAACACGCTCCTGCGCGGGTTCCGGCTCACCGGAGCCAACGCCTTCCTCACCAAAGAGGGAACCCCGGCACTCGAGCCCAACCGGACCGTCTTGAAGAACCACTTCTTCTACTCCGACGGCGGAGCCGTGAAGGTCTTCGGGCGTTCGTCCCCGCGGCTCATTGAACTCACCATCGAAGACAATTTCACCCGGCCGTGCGGCGCGGGCATCTCGGTTCAACAACAAGGATTCCGCGAGACCCCAGTGCTCATCGCCAGTTGCCGGTTTCTGAACAACAAGGCCCAAGGCACCGGGCCGGCCATCGACTTGCTCGCCGGCAGCTCGGCCAAGATCCTCAACTGCCTCTTCGTCGGGAACATCTCCAATACCGGCGAAGACCTGGTGGCCAAGGCCTCCGGCGAAAAGCCCTTCGCCAACAACGGGGCGATCACCATTTTTTGGGAGTCCCTGGCGCTCGTCCAGAACTGCACCTTCACCGGAAACCGCAACGGCGTGGACGACATGGGCGGCGACAGCGTTTACGTCGCCAACCTCTTCCACGCCAATCGCTCCGAGGGCGGATTGCCCGGCCATCCCCGCTACGAACTGGCCATCAATGCCGGAGCCCGCGTGGAGAACTGTGCGATCCTGGGCCCGGTCTTCGATGCCAAGAAAGCGATCGACCCCCGCCAGAATCGGCTCGAAGGACCCGACCCCCGCTTCGACACCGACTGGGTGCCACAGGCCACCGAGTATTCGAGAATCGGTTATCGGCCCATGACGCAGGCAAAATCTACGATCCCGGCCTCGGTTTCTCCCGGAGCACCGGTCACTTCGGCTCCACCAGTTCCAGCGTCCCGTTGAGGGGAATCGGTCCGGTACGAGTTTGCCGACGGCCCGAGGGCCAGACCACCTCGATGCGATCCACGGCCGTCTCCGATC
>CAMATE010000278.1 GCA_945861075.1 Akkermansia muciniphila | reverse complement strand
CTCATCAACACTCCGGTATTCATCGTCGTGTGGTTCCTGTGGTTCCTCTGCTGGATGTTGTTGCCGTTCTCGATTTACGCCTGGGTGGCCGAGCGTTGGGGTGGGGCGGCATCGCCTCGTTGTCTGACGCTGGGGCCCTTGAAATGGTTGCTCTGGTTGCCGCTGACCTGGGCACCGCAAGCCTTCATGAGTTGGGAAGGTGGCACCTTCGGGCCCGACACCGCGATGGGCATCGTTCCCATGCCGCATGTGTTCGCCTACTATCTGCTCTTCTTCGCCTTCGGAGTTCTCTACTACGAATCGAAGGACGAGGTGGGTGAACTGGGGCGTCATTGGCGCTGGAGCTTGCCTGTCAGTTTGCTCGTCCTGCTGCCCCTCGGTGTTGAGTTTGCGACGGGCTATTTGGGATTCCGATCACGTCTGCTGGCCGACCGTCATTTCCATGCCGCGACGGTCCTTTTCCAAGGTCTCTACGCCTGGGGGATGACCGTTGGGTGCATCGGGGCTTTTCGCGCCTGGGTTCAGGGCGAAAAACCCTGGGTGCGCTACCTCTCCGATTCGGCCTACTGGTTGTACTTGGGCCACCTGCCTCTGGTGATCTGGGCTCAGGGGGCCCTGGTGGGTTGGCCAATTCCGGGCTGGATCAAAGGCCTGATCATCTCGGTCGGGGTCACTGGACTCCTGCTGGTGGTGTATGAATGGGGCGTTCGCTACACGTGGGTGGGAGCCTTGTTGAATGGCCGGAAACATCGGAATCCCCCAGCCCTCGCGCAGGTTTCGTCGATGGCCCCGCCCGTGTCTGGATGATACCCCTGACTCGATGAAGGAAGGCCCGCCAGTCGTCGCCGAGATCGCGAGCAAGCCTGTGAGTGATTTCTCCAGCAAGCCTGCCAGCGATGTCGCCTCGAACCTGGCCTTTGGTTCGGATCGGTCGTCAGATCCGACGCCAGAGCCCAATGGCTCCGAGTTGCTCGCGGTGGTGTACGATGAACTCCGTCGTCTCGCTGCTCAGAAAATGGCCCACGAACGGCCCGGGCAGACGTTGCAACCCACGGCGCTGGTTCACGAGGCCTGGTTGCGGCTTGGGTCTTCCTCCGGACAGCCGTGGGACAGCCGTGAGCACTTCTTCGCCGCCGCCGCCGAGGCCATGCGCCGTATCCTCATCGATCGAGCCCGTCGCCGCGCCCGCATCCGGCATGGGGGTGAGTGGACCCGGGTGGACGCCGAGGAGATCGACCTGCCCATCGCCCAAGACGGCGACAAGTGCCTCCGGGTGCACGAGGCCTTGGATCGACTGGCGGTGGTCGATGCCCGCAAGGCCGAGGTGGTCAAGATGCGAGTTTTCGTCGGCATGGAGGTGCAGGAAATCGCCGAGGTGCTGGGGTTGTCGGAGAAGAGTGTCCAGCGCGACTGGGTGTTTTCGAAAGCCTGGCTGTCCCGGGAATTGCAGCGCGAATGAAGCCCCATCCAGCAGTTGAATCAGCCGAATCCACCGGGACCTCTGGGGCTGAGCCTCTTGAAAGACTGAAGTTTTCAGCCTCGGAATTGGAACGCGTGTTTGACGCAGCGGTGGCCCTGGGATCCTCAGCCGCGCAAGCCGCGTTTCTGGACCAAGCCTGTCCCGACCCGGTGCTTCGCCGCGAAGTGGAATCGCTGCTTGAAGCCCATCGACACCCGGATGACCTCTTCGAGTCCTTCCCGCGCAAATCCCCGGACACGGTCCAGGAGGAACAGCCTGGGACGGTGATCGGTCGCTATCGGTTGCTCGAGTTTTTGGGTGAGGGCGGGGTGGGACGGGTCTTCGCGGCCGAGCAGATCGATCCGGTCCGGCGTCGTGTGGCCATCAAGATCCTGAAGCCGGGCATGGACAGCCGCGATGTGATTGCCCGCTTCGAGGGCGAACGTCAGGCCATGGCCATGATGGATCATCCCGGCATTGCCAAGGTCCTCGACGCCGGCACGACTGAACGAGGCCGGCCTTACGTGGTGATGGAACTGGTCGCCGGCCAACCCATCACCGACTACTGCGACCGCAACCGCTTGAGCGTGACCGCACGCCTCGAATTGGCGATCCGGGTTTGCCGTGCGGTGCAGCATGCGCATCAGAAGGGCGTGCTGCATCGCGACATCAAGCCGACCAACTTGCTGGTGATCGACGAAGACGGGACACCGGTCCCGAGGGTCATCGACTTCGGGATCGCCAAGGCGCTCGAGGGACGTCTCGGTGGGCAGACCACCGCGGGCACCCGACTTCATCCGTTCATCGGGACACCGGCCTACATGAGTCCCGAGCAAGCCGACATGAGCGGGCTCGACATCGACACGCGAAGCGACCTCTACAGCCTGGGTGTGCTCCTCTACGAGTTGGTGACCGGGTCGCCGCCGTTCGACGGGCGCGCCCTGTGGGGCGCCGGTTTGGAGGCGCTGCGGAAAACCCTCCGGGAAACCGAGCCGCAACGACCTAGCCAACGTCTGGCGGGCCTGCCGGTCGACGAGCGCGAGGCCATCGCCAAGGCCCGGTCCACCCAAGGTTCGGCTCTGTTGCGCGAGGTCCGGGGCGACATCGACTGGATTCTTCTGAAGTGCCTGGAAAAAGACCGCTCCCGTCGCTACGCCTCCGTGGACGCACTGGCGTCAGACTTGCGGCGGTTCCTAGCCCACGAGCCGATTGTGGCCCGGCCGCCGGGTGCGCAGGACCGGCTTCGCAAATGGGTCCGCCGCAACCGGGTCGCCAGCCTGTCCCTAATGGCTGTGACCGTGGGGCTGAGCCTGGGATTGGCTCTGGCCGTGGCCGCCTGGGTACGCGGTCGCACCGAGGCCGCTCGCACTGAGGCGGTGACGGGTTTCGTCCACCAGTTCCTTTCCGACTCCCTGCCACCGCTCACGCAACGCGGTGATTCCCGGGCCGCCCGAGAACTCATCGCGACGGCGGATCGATTGGTTTCGTCTTCGCTGTCCAATGCGCCGATCGCCGAGCTGGTGGTCCGTGTGAATCTCTGGAAGACCTTCATCGAACAGTTGGGGGATTATCCGGCGGCGTTGGGCCAGAGTGAGGCCATCGCCCGTATCGCCCCGCAGATCAGCGTGGTCGCCCCCCAGGTGCAGCGCGACCTGTTGGCGGTGTTTCTCGGAGGCACCCGGCTCTGGGCCTCCGGAGGGCCCGGGCCGGCGGCGGAGGCGGCGCTCGGTGAGTTGGACCGTCTGGCCGAATCGTTTCTCGCTCGCACGCCGCCGGAACGGACGATGGCCCGAGAAGTTCGAGCCACCCAGGGATCGTGGCTGCTGCTCGCGGGAAGGTTTCCTGAAGCAGAGGCCCGACTGCAGGAAGCTTGCCGCCTGGAGCCATCGCCGTCCGATCGGGGCGTTCGACTCCATGGGTGTGTTCCCGACTACGCGCGGGCGCTTTCGATGCAGGGTCGTTTCGATCGCGCCGAAAAAATTCTCCGCGACAGGGCCCCGACTGCGGCGCATTTGGCTGGGGAAACTCCAGGGCTGCGGGTCCGGTGGATCTCGGAGATGGCTCACGCGCTTTGCGGGCAGGCGCGCCATGCCGAGGCTGAACGCTGGTTGATGGATCAACGTCAGGGGTTTCGGGAACGGGGTGCTCCGGAAGTCGAGCAGCTAGCCCTTGAGGCCGAGCGTGCCGTGGTGATGGCCCGCGCGGGTCGGTTGCCTGAGGCGTTGCAGCAGATGGAGGCGGTGGCCACCAATCGACTGGCCGGGGTCCGCAACTGGCATCGGGCCATGGTGCTGGCGCTCAGCCTGGAGGACACGGCGGCGATCCGCCGGTTGGGCCGAGCCGGTTTGCTGGGCTACGTGTCGGTGGCTGAGGGGGTCGATGCATTGCTCTTGGCCGATGGGTTGTTGGCCGCGAACGGCGATGCCACCGAAATGGCCGTGGCTGCTGCGATGGTCGAGCGGGTTGCCGCTGCTCAAGACTGGAGTCGTGACTTCGCCTTGTCGATGCAGGCTCGATTGGCCCACCGACAAGGCCGCTTTCCAGAGGCGCTGGAGCTCCTCGATGCATCCATGGCTCAGCGGGGATTCGGAGTGGTCCGAGCTGGGGTCGAGTCTCATCCGGCCCATCGCGCCGAGCTGAAGTGTTTTCGCGCGGAGTTATTGGCGTATCTGGGGCGGGAAGCCGAGGCCCGCCACGAACTGCAGGCTTCCCAAGACATCCTGCAAGCTGCCGGCGGTGCCCCATCGGCAGGTGGGAGCCGTGGTGAATTCTGGGAGGAGAATTTGCGGGCCACCTTGAGCCGCAAAGCCGCCGAGAGAGCCCTCAAAACCTCTCCATACTAAAAAAGGGGTCGGTCCCTCATATGACACATATAAGGGACCGACCCGAATGGCAGTTAGTTAAGGCCTAGGCGCTTCTTGGTGAGCCGTTTTCTGCGGGGCGGGTGAGGCAGGTTTTCCAGCATGTACTCCATGGTCGCCTGCTGCATTTCCTGCAGCAGATCCCAAACTCGCCGTTGATTGG
>CAMATE010000277.1 GCA_945861075.1 Akkermansia muciniphila | reverse complement strand
GCATTGGCTCCCACGGCCGACCGTTCCACGCGCACTTCGACGCGTTGTTTGCGTCGATCGGCGATCAGGCCGGGGAGGACGAGGCGGTTGGTATCACCGGCGAACTGGCGGAGTTCGTCCTGATGAATGCGGTCAACGCGCACCCGGTTCTCCGAATGACCGTGGGGACGGTCTTTGAAGGGGCTGTCGAACTGGGCATGCACGGTGGCTACCGCGAAGAGCACGACAGCGACATGGAGCCAGAGCGGCATTCGGCAAAAGAAGAATGCGGCCCGTGGCGGTGTCAACGAGCTATCCCGACTGACGCTTGGAATCCCGCGCTCCAGCCAAGGATGGATCATGCCGCCCGCAACCATCTCCTCAGAAGAGTACGCCCTCGATGAAGGACGCCAGAGGCTCGGGGTGGATCCGGTTCTTGCGCACAACCACTGCCAGCTCCCGCATGAACTGGGGCCGAAGGCGGATGCGTCCCACCCGGCGTCGATCCCCGTACAGAGCGAGAACTCGGTGCGGCACGAGGCTCACGCCCAACCCCAGCAAAACGGCACGCGATGGAAATCCTGTTGGATTTGTTTTAGCGCCTTATCGACTGGTCGAAAAAAGGTCAGGGAACGATTCTCGAATTGTACCCGATTGCGCGTTATTCAGGACTCAAGGTTCGACGGGTCTGCCTTGGGTTTAGCGGGGCCCTAGACCGTCTCATAGCCTGAGCCTCTACCGGCGCAGGCGATAGAATCGGGTCGGCTGATGGGTCCCAGTTGAATCTCTGAAGTAGAACGGAACTCCGGTGAGCGTGTTGGTCGCCAAGGGGAACCATTCGGTGCTCGTCAGGTTATTAGCGCTTTCCACCGTGAACCGCTGTCCGGTGCTCCCATTTATGGCAAAACCGAATCCGCCGTCCTTCAAACCGAAGTGGTCGCCTGTGCTCACGATGTGAACCTCCCCGCCGGTGCCGGTTGCGGTGAAGGTGAACCGGTTGACGTTGAAGTCCGCTCCGGTATCCCGCCAAAACCGCATGATCTGAATCCCCGGTTGCAGTGTGATAGTAGTGGTCAGGTTGGTCCATGTCTGCCAGCCGCCTGTTCGCGGGGCGGCGAGCCGACCGGTCACGTCCACCCCGTTGAACTCGACATGAAATGTGCCGCCGGTGTTGGGCGTCGCGATCCGCGTGGCGAGGAGGTAGTCTCCCGGACCTTGGGTGACCTCCACCGTGTACTCGATCCACTCTCCCGGTTCGAGGAAGGCGACGTTGAATCCTCCTTCGGAGCACGTTTCAATATCGACTCCATCGCCCGTGCGATACCGTCCGCCCGTGTTGCTCGCAGTGTTGTCGTGATACGCCACGGACTCACCTCCCCGATCAAAATCTTCCGCTTGCAAGACACCCGGCAACGCCACTGGGGTGCTTCGGTAGGGGATCCCGGCCAGCGGTGTCAGCGGCCCCCCGGCAGTATCCGTTGCCCGGAAGTTCGCGACGGCCCGATACACACTGTCCGCGTTCGGGTAGAGTAATCCTGTCGCCGAGTTGACGGCGACGAGGTGCCCACCTCCGCCCATCGCCCGCAATGCGAAGTCGCCGTTCGGGAGGCTCAGCCACTGGAACTGATCCCTTGGGTTGTTGGCAACCGCGCTGGCAGTTAGCGAATCGGTGATCCCCATGGTCTGGAGATATTGGCCTGCCGACGTCTTCAGACGAACCCGACGGTCTCGCACCCGTTCGATGAAAAAGGTGTCCTCATCGGTTGCTGTGAATCCATGTCTATCGGCCTTTGCGTCGCTTCCGTTGGCAGAGATGGCGCTGAGAAACTTGCCAGCGCCCCGGCTGAACAAACCCACTCGCGCCCCATCAAGCGGGAGGTTCAACGCTCCGAGCGTCGGCCACTGGCAACTGGGATCATCGGGAGTCCAAACCGTTCCCGCGCCCGTGATCTTGGATTTGAAGTCGAGCAGGTCCGAGCTCTTGGCTCCCAGCCATTGGAACTGCATCCACCCGTTGAAATGGCTTTCATACATGCTGTTGTAACCTTGGCCCACCGTATCCCCAGGCCAGAACTCGGTGCACAAGAGGGCCGGATACGCGGTGCTTGCTTTCATCAGGGAAATGGCATGCTCGATGCCGGCCAGACTCTCATAGCCGTGATGCGCGAAACCGGCATTGGCCCAGCTCACGCCCCGGGCCTTGAGGTAGTTGGCCCCGTAGCGAGGATCACCGGCGAATCCCATGAAGGATCCCAACAGGATGAACGTGTCCGGCGCGGCTGCGCGGATCGTCCGATACAGCGTCACTTGCTTGTCCCAATCGGAGTCTTTCCAAGAATTGAGACTGAAGCGCACCGGTTCGTTGTGCGCCTCGTAGAGAACGTGGGGCCGGTCCTTGTAGCGGGGGGCGTAGAATTTCCAGAAATCCAGCGACCAGAGCAGGCTGTGGATGCTGCCGTTCTCCCCGTTGCATCCAATCGTGATGATCAGGTAGAGCCCTGCAGCTTCGGTGCGCTGGACCAGAAGGTCGCAGTCGGCTGCGTTCATACCGGGGGTATTCGTGTTGCCTGAGGAATCACCCTCCAGATAGAGGTGAATTGTGTTCAGTCCATATTGCGTCTTGAGGGAGGTGAGCGCCGCCTCAGAAGGCATCATCTTGGCCAGACTGCCGTAGGGATCCCCTCCGTCCCAAGATAGGCTCACCCCGCGAAGCAGGGTGCCTTGGTCGCTCAGAAGAACATTAAACCCAAGCGAAGTGTCCAACCGCGGCCGATCCCGTCCGGCCAACGCGTTGCCATCCACGGAAGCCATGACTACCACGGTGAGGATCCATCGGAGGCAAGTCGCGGCGTAGCGACTGCCACCAACGCGGGACTTTGCGAATGCCCGCTGCCATGCCTCAAAAACTATTTCCGCTGTATGGCGTAGAGAAATCATCGTCACATGAAATTTAAGTCGTTCCGGTAGCCATGGATATGACTATCAAGCCGAGACTCCGCCCAAGACGCCCTCGAGTTCTACGCTGGCTTGGTCCGCAGCCAGTTGCTGGGGCTGCTCTCGAGTGACCTTGGCTTTGTCGGGAAGCTGGAGGCACTCATCGCCTTTGCGAGCGAAGGTCTCCGGAGTGAGGATGGCTGCTTGTCCGTGAAAATGCGAAAAAGGGGTCAGTTCTTGATATTGATACATAATGCGAAAAAGGGGTCAGTTCTTGATATTGATACATAAAGCGGCCAAGGCCACTCTCCCGTCATGGCTCGCAAGTTGAGAGTCGAGTACGCTGGCGCGATTTATCACGTCATGAATCGCGGTGACCGGCGCGAACGGATCTTCATGGATGATGCGGATCGCCAGCGCTTCGTCGACACGCTGGGCGAGGCTTGCGCCAAGACGGGATGGCAGGTTCACGCCTATGTCCTCATGCCGAATCATTTTCATGTGGTGGTCGAGACGCCGCAGCCCAATCTGGTCGCCGGGATGAAGTGGTTGCTGGGCACTTACACGAGTCGCTTCAACCGGCGTCACAAGCTCTTCGGCCACCTGTTCTCTGGGCGCTACAAGTCGCTGATTGTGGACGGATCGGGCAGCGGTTATCTCAAGAGCGTGGGCGATTACGTCCACTTGAATCCGTCGCGAGCAAAACTGGTGGCGGCGGATGCGCCCTTGCAGAGTTTTGCCTGGAGCAGTTGGCCGGCGTACTTGCTCGCACCGTCGAAACATCCGTCGTGGTTGCGGGTGGATCGGTTGCTGGGCGCGTGGGGCATCCCCGAGGACAGTCCGGCGGGGCGGCGACGGCTTGAGCAGGCGTTGGAGGAACGGTGCGGGGCGGAGGAAGGCGAGGAGTTCAAGCCGATTCGGCGCGGTTGGTGTCTGGGCGAGGAGACGTTTCGGGAGGAGTTGCTGGCGCAGATGAGCGAGCGGATGGGGGCGGAACATTACGGCGAGGAACGCGCGGAGACGGCGGAGACGCTGGCGGAACTCATCATCGCGGAGGAGTTGAAGCGGGGGCAGTGGCAAGAAGCTGATCTGAAAACTCGGCCCAAGGGAGATTCAGTGAAGGTGGCTTTAGCGGCGCGCTTGCGGGCTGAGACGACGATGACGGTGGGGTGGATCGCCGAGCGTCTGGCGATGGGCACGCGGGGTTATCTGAACCATCTCTTGTATCGCCGGAGGAAGCTGGGCGGGGAGTAGGCAATTTCAAGAACTGACCCCTTTTTGGATGATAATCAGCCACTCTATGGCCGCGGAGGGCCGTAGAAAAACCTGCCTAAAAAAGAAAATGGGGCAGGAAAATATTTTCCAATTCGGCTCGGTGGTGACGGACCGTGCGCCTCACTTACGCAGCTTCGCTTGCACGAGTTCGATCGAGTGGAGGGTCAGGGTTTGGCCAGGTAGTGATTGTGGGCCCAATTCGATTGCTAGGCCGGTGATTAATCCGCTGTAGCTCGGTGAGCTCCCGAGTTGGACGACCTGACTGCGGACCTTGCCGTCGCCGGCCAACTCCAACGGCACGCT
>CAMATE010000276.1 GCA_945861075.1 Akkermansia muciniphila | reverse complement strand
ACGTTGTGGGTCTGTTTGGGTCCGTAAGTGCAGTCGCTTGGGATCAGGTCCAGAAAACAGTCCTTTTCGAGTTTGAAGAGATGGACTGCGAATTCGCCCTGTTTGCCGTCCGGTTCTGTGGTGGTGAGTTTGTACGCTTTGCCGTCGGTCTTCTCGATTTTCCAAATCTCCGACGGCTTCGTTTCGCCCTCGATTCGCCATTCTCCGAGCAAGTCCGAATCGAAGACCACGTCCTTCTCCCTGTAAAACGGGTTCACGGACGGAAGGCATGCGCTCAACAGCGCGGCAGTGATGGTCACCGCAATCAAGAATCGCATTTTCATGGGTGGTCTTTTCGTTGGTTGCTGCGGGTCGATGTTCGACCCGCGATCAACCCAGATCGGGTTTCTGGTGCCCGTTTGGAGAGGGTAGCATGGGTCATGATCCACCGGCAAACTGGCAAGAACTAAGCCAACGATTCAGTTGGGAGGAAATTGATGGCGTTGCGGATTCGTCCGCAAGACGAGGCGAGAGCGAGGTGCGGGCCAATGGAATCGTTGGCTAAGCCAGCTTGGCCAAGATCATGGGTATTGGACTTCAATAACGGACTCCTGCCTCTCAAGCTAAAGTGCCCTCGGTGACCGAGGAGAGTTTTGGTACAGCCTTCACTGCTGGCGAAAACGCGACTGATTCAAATTCGGAAATCGTTCACGGACCCCGTTCCCGGAGCCTGTTCGCCGGTCTCAAAGCCGACGGATGCTCCACTCTGCGGACCCCGAGTTGCTTGGTAGCCGAATCTCCCAGCGTGAACCGTTGGTGGTGACCGTTAGGATATTGATGCCCGCATCCGTTCGGGACGTCGCCCCCGCACGGGAGAGCTTCTCGATGTATGCGGATCTCTCGGGCAGATCGTAGTCGAATGAACCCTCGCCCGTGTTCAAGTCCAAGTTGTTCCGCTCCACGATCGCTTTCGCGGAAAACGGCAACAACGGGGGTAGCCACCCTCGCGCCAATGCTCCCTGCGACTTCGCGTCTGCCAGCGTGTCAAACCGTGTCGTGACCCCATCGCTACATCCCGTCAGTGCCAGCAATGTGATGATGGAGAGGACGGTTCGCATGCGACGGTGTTTTTTGCTTCATTGCTTCACCATGTCACCCGACTTGGTGATTCCAATGCGCGCACCCAGAAGCGTTGTGCCTTTGTACCACAGGATTACCTCGTTGGCGTTGGTGGTGGAGGGCGGCACGTATTCTACAGGTGCCTTGGCCGTGTCATCTCTGAAGAAAGCGTTGATCTCAGCGTTGTCCTTCGGGTAGCGCCCGTTCTTCTTCTCGAAGTCATTTAGGCTCGCCCAGTAGCCTTTTACGGTTTCCGCCATCCCGAATTCACTGAACCTCTGGTATGGCCCCAGGATGAGTCCTGAGGCCGCCAAAAGAACCCCCGCTGCTACCAGCGACGTTTTATACCAACTCACGCCTGACCTCACTGGCCGCAGCACTTCTTGTACTTCTTGCCGCTGCCGCAGGGGCAGACGTCGTTGCGGCCGACGCGGGGGACGGCGCGCACGGGTTGGGCCTTGGCCAACACTTCGTTGGCTTCGGTGACCACGTTGCTGGATTCAGCCAATGAGGCCGGATCCTGGAACGGGGCGGCTGTTTCGTGGACGGTCGTCTGCGGCAGGTTGTGCAGGAACTGCTCGAAGGCCATGAGGCTCGAGGCGCTGCGGAAGATGTTGTGGCAGATCTCCGACTTGATGTTGACCATCAGGGCGTCGAAGAGCTTGAAGGCTTCGGCCTTGTACTCGATGAGCGGATCCCGCTGGCCGTAGGCGCGCAAACCGATGGAGTTGCGCAAGGAATCCATCCCGTAGAGGTGCTCCTGCCAGAGGCGGTCGATGGCATCGAGGATGGTGTAGCGCTCGATGTTGGCCAACGCGTCGGCGCGCTCGAAGCTCACCTTCAGCTCGTAGGCCTCACGGATGGACTTCGACAGGAAGTTCAGCGCCGAGAACTGCGCCTCGTTGAGGCCATCGAACATCGACCCTTCCACTGGAGCCACCTTGCCTGCCCGCGCGGCCTTGAGAATTTCCTCCTCGGGCATGCCCAAGGGGAAGTTCATGTTCACCCAGTCGGCCATGCCCCGGATATCCCAATCGCCCGGATCCGACTCGCGGTGCGTGAACTGCTCCACTTTCTGCAGCACCACCTCTTCCATGATGTCCATGAGGCGGTCGCGGACGTCGTCGGCATGGATGATATCGTTGCGGAAGCCGTATACGACTTCGCGCTGCTTGTTCATCACGTCGTCGTACTCGAGCGTGCGCTTGCGCTGCTGGAAGTAGTGGCCCTCGACACGTTTCTGGGCGGTCTGGATGGAACGATTGAGCAGCGGGTGCTCGAGTTCCTGGCCTTCTTCGAGGCCCATGCGCTCCATGACCTTGGTGATGCGCTCGGAACCGAAGAGGCGCATGAGGTCGTCTTCCAGCGAGATGAAGAAGTGCGACGAGCCCGGGTCGCCTTGACGCGAGCAGCGGCCACGCAACTGGCGGTCGATGCGGCGAGATTCATGGCGCTCGGTGCACAGCACATGCAGGCCGCCGAGTTCGCCGACTCCGGCCCCCAGTTTGATGTCGGTGCCGCGTCCGGCCATGTTGGTGGCGATGGTCACCGCGCCCTTTTGACCGGCGCGGGCGACGATCTCGGCCTCCTGTTCGTGGTACTTGGCATTGAGAACCGAGTGGACGATACCTTCTTTCTTGAGCATGCGGCTGAGCATCTCGCTCGACTCCACCGAGATGGTGCCCACCAAGATGGGGCGGCCTTGTGCGTGGAGTTCCTTGAGCTCCTTGAGCACGGCGTTGAACTTCTCGCGGCGGGTCTTGTAGACCGTGTCGTTGGAATCCTTCCGGATGTTGGGCCGGTTGGTGGGAATGGTGAGCACGCCCAGCTTGTAGATATCAAAGAACTCCTGGGCCTCGGTCTCGGCGGTGCCGGTCATGCCCGCCAGCTTGGTGTAGAGGCGGAAGTAGTTCTGGATGGTGATCGTGGCCAGCGTTTGGGTCTCGCGCTCGATCTGGACGTTCTCCTTGGCCTCGACCGCCTGGTGCAGGCCTTCGCTCCAGCGACGACCGGTCATGAGGCGGCCGGTGTGCTCGTCGACGATGATGACCTTGTTGTCTTGCACCACGTACTGCACGTCGCGCTCGTAGAGGCAGTAGGCCTTGAGCAGTTGGCTCAGGGCGTGGATGACTCCGGCTTTTTCTTCGAATTGGGCCTGGATACCGCCCTTGGCTTCCATGCGCCCCTTGGCATCGAGCTCCGGAGAGGTGTCGATTTGGTGGTAGAGCGTGGGCAGGTCGGGCAGCACGAAGGCGTCGGGATCGTTCGGGCTGAGGTGGGCGCGGCCTTTCTCGGTGAGGTCGGCCTCGTGAGACTTCTCTTCGATGGCGAAGAAGAGTTCTTCCTTCTGGGAGTACAGTTCCTTCTTGGACTGGTCGGTGAGCAGGAGGGCCTCGTAGCGCTGCACCAACTGCTGGTTGCGGGGCTCTTCGAAGACGCGCATGAGGCCTTCGGAGCGCGGTTGGCCGAGTTTGGACCGGTACAGCAGCATGCCGATCTCCTGTTCCAGATCGGCGGCATTCTTGGGCGGGACGCCGTTTTCCGGGCGCAGCTTGGGAATAAGGGCCTCGGCCTCGCGCAGGAAGCGGTTGCAGAGTTCTTGCTGGGCCTGGACCAGGCGTTGGACCGCCGGCTTGAACTCCACGAATTTCTGGTCCATCGAGACGACCGCGGGGCCTGAGATGATGAGCGGGGTGCGGGCTTCGTCGATGAGGATGGAGTCGACTTCGTCGACGATGGCGAAGTAGTGGCCGCGCTGGACTTGCTCTTCCTTGCGAGTGGCCATGCCGTTGTCGCGCAAGTAGTCGAAGCCGAATTCGGCGTTGGTGCCGTAGGTGATGTCGCACTGGTACATCTCCCTGCGGACCGACGGCGGTTGGTCATGCAAAATGCAGCCGACGGTGAGGCCGAGGAACTTGTACACATGGCCCATCCACTCGGAGTCGCGGGAGGCAAGGTAGTCGTTGACGGTGACCACGTGCACGCCGCGCCCGGACAGGGCGTTGAGATAGACAGGGAGGGTGCCGACGAGGGTTTTGCCTTCGCTGGTGGCCATTTCGGCGATGCGACCCAGGTGGAGGCCCATGCCGCCGATGAGCTGGACGTCGAAGGGGACCATTTCCCAGCGGATGGGATGTCCGCGCACTTCGACATCGGTCCCGCAGAGGCGACGGCAGGCGTTTTTGACGACGGCGAAGGCTTCGGGGATCAGGGCTTCGAGCTCGCGCTTGAGTTCGTCGTTGTCCTGGATGGTCGAGAGGCGGGCCTTCCAGGCGGCGGTCTTTTCGCGGAGCACCGACTCCGGTTGGGACTGGAGTTCCTGCTCGATCTGGTTGATCCGGGCAACGAGCGGACGGAGGCGCTTGACCTCACGGTCATTGCGGGACCCGAATATCTTACGGAAAATCAG
>CAMATE010000275.1 GCA_945861075.1 Akkermansia muciniphila | reverse complement strand
TCGTCTCCTGCGGCATCGGAGCCACCAGCGTTCGCGAGTGGCTGCCGAAGGGCTCCCGCTTTCCCAATCCACCGACCCTGACAAGCCGGGTCCGCCGGCTCGACTCCGGTGAGTGGGAAAGCGACGGCGCAGCCTTCGAAGGTCTGGTGGCTCGCATGACTCCTTTAGGTCCCGGCGGGTTCCGTGCGGTGCTCTGGCATCAGGGTGAGAGCGATGCCAACCAGGCGGATGCCTCACGAACCCTCACCGGCACCCGCTACCGGGAATACCTGAGCACCGTGATCCAAAAGTCCCGGAGCCGCATTGGCTGGGCGCCGCCGTGGTTCGTGGCGCAAGTCAGCTACCATGTGCCGGGCGATGAGGCCTCGGCCGATATCCGGGCTGCCCAAGCTTCGCTATGGCAGGAGGGCATCGCCCTCGAAGGGCCGGACTCGGACGCCCTCAAAGGCTCCCTGCGAGATTCCGGCGGCAAGGGTGTCCACTTCAGCGGACCCGGCCTGCGTGAGCACGGCCTGCGCTGGGCCGACAAGGTCGGTGGCTGGATCAACTCACCGGCCGCGCACCGGAAACCGGCCGCTCAATAGGCGATTGCCCAGCGCCGACGGGCGAACCCATAGGCGACCGGCTTCACGGCTTGAAGCTTCGAAGGCATATCGTCGCCGCCAAAACGCTCTTCGAAGGCGCGGATGTCCCGGTCGTATTCAGCCAGCAGACGCGCCTTGGCCGACTCCTCTAGGTAGGACCATTGCAGCGAGTTGCGTCCGCAGCGGACTAATTCGTCCCACGTCAGGTTGAACTCGCTCACGGCCGTCAGGTACTCGTCGGTCATCCCAGAATCCCACATCCCGGAATCGTCGGTCGATAGTCCACAGGGCACGCCCAAGCGAAGCATCTCCGGGAAGTGGTGCTGGGAATAGTCGCCCACGTATTCCAAGAGCAGGTTGCTCACGAGGTTGATTTCCACGAAGGCCACGCCGTGCCGCAGGTGCAAAACGAGATCGTCGTCGGTAAGCACGTTGTTGCCGTGACCCAGTCGGGTGGCGCCGAGCATGAGTGTGTCGCGCATGTGGGCATTGGGTTCATCCACCTCGCCGGCATGAATCGAAAGTCCGATGCCCGAGTGCTGACGGCGCATCTTGCGATACACCTCCAAGAAACGCCGGGGGTGGCCTTTGTCATTGTCCTCGCGGCCCGCCATGTTGATGCCCACCCAAGTGTCTCGGTGGCGAGAGACCCAGTCGTAGGCTTGCTCCACCCGCTGCACGGCGTTGGGGGTGAATCGGAGCACCACGAATTGCAGGCGCAACGTGACTCCAGAAGCTCGGGCATCGGGCTGAGACAATCGGCGCTGGAGGATGCGTTGACCCTCCTCCGGATCGAGCATCGAACCATCGGCGGCCACATACAGATCGGGAATGGTCTGGGCCTCGATGTAGCGAACGCCCTCGGCCCCGTAGCGTTGCAGCGTCCGCACCATCATCTCGGCGGCGATATTCGCGTCGCGCCCCACGGCCCCGAGTCGCGGCCAAATCCGCTCGAAGAACTCCTCGCGTCCTTCGCCCGGCGCATCTAGGCGCAGCGAGTTCATCCACTCGCGGGACTGGGCCGGCGAGAGGGAATCCAGAGCCGTGTACTCGGAGCGGCGGCACTCATCCATCGCGCTCCATTGGAAAGCCGAAATCGTGGCGAAGCGGGTCCAGTCATTGGTGTCGGTGGTGCACCCGCCGGCGCGGATTCGGGTAAAGAACCGATTGGTGCCCACAATGGATCGGTTCGTGGCCACTGAGTACAAATCCTCCATGCGCCAGCAACCCCCGGCGTGATGGTGCAAATCCCCCCCCTTGGGCATGGCGTACAGCAGGCGGTAGAGCTCGCTCTTGGGGAGCGACCGCTTGAGTTCTTCGAAGCGCGTTGCAAACCCTTCAGCCCGGACCGAAAGAAAACCGGCGCAGCAAAGGCCGAGGAAAACGGCCCACCGGCGGGCGTATGAGACCCACAGCACCGGTGATTTCAGGAAGGACTTCATGGCGCAGCGGATTGGGGAACCTTGTCGGCATACTGCGGCCAGTGGTTCACGAGTTCGTGCAGCACCCGGCTACCGACACCGTAAGCAGCCTCCAGACTCGGGATGTACGCCGAGAACTTGCCGCTGTTCTCTTCAACGAGGTTTTCGGCGGCGGTCTTTCCGGGCGGCTGCATGTCGAAGTTGCTGGCCGTGCGCAACACCAGGACCCGGTTGGTGTCCACGCAGCCGGCCTGACCCAGAAAGGTAAGGGCCTGCAAGGTGCCGCTGTCTTCCATGGCGGTGGTGACGTAGTTGCCCTTGCCGTCGGTCCAATAGCGGGTCCAGTCGTTGGCCCACTGGTTCATGAGCCGGCCATGCCAAAAGGTCGAGGCGGCCAGATTGTCACCCTTCATGACCGAGGGCGACTGACGCGCCTTGGGGTGCTGCGTGTAGCGGTTGCGATTCTGAATCATGACGTCCGTCTCCATGAGCGGCGTGTCCCGAGTCAGGCGGTAGGCCCAGTCAACCAGGCCGGGATTGAGTCGGAACACCACGTCGCCCAACTGGTTGTTCTTGGGCTCTTCGTACGGCTTGGACTGGCTGAGCGGCACATACCCGGTGGACCAGTCGGCCGGCATTTCGCGCGGGTCGATCTCGTGGGCCAGATCGCCGTCGACAATGTACTCTGCCCAGGCGGCGCTACCGAGAGTCCCGTCGGCCGGATCAATGCCGGCAATGCCAGCGGTGATCCAGTAGGCCTTGCGAAAATCAAACCGCCGATCTCGCGCCAGAGCCGCGATGACGGCCGCGGTTCGGGCGATGCCACCGCCGGTGCAAACAGCTAGCACCCCGTCGTCGCGGTAGCGCAGGGGCCGGTAAGTTCCCGGGATTTCTAGCTTGCGGTTCAACTGCTCACGCTCGACCCAAAACTGGTATTCTCCAGGTCGATCGCCGGTGTCTTCGCCCGGCTCAAAGAGGGTGATGATGACCACCTTGACGGGCATGGGTGAGGCTTCAGACGGAGTACCGGATGGCGAAGAAAACACCGCCCGACGGGCGGCACATCCGGAGCCTGCGGAGACTAGGCAAGCCATGAGCAAGGAAAGCAGGAGCGCAGGGTGGAGAGTCGGTTTCATGACGATTGAACTCGATCGGGCGGGAGGCGGGAGACAGGGCACGGAGCGGAGGGAAAGGTGAGTCGCGTTGTGAAAAAGGGGCGGCGACACAAAGGTGCACCGCCCCTATTGAACCAAAGACTTTAGACCAAGGATTAGAACCGGTAAGCAACCCGGCCCTCGAGTCGGAAGGGCAGTTCGGCAATGATGGACTCGTTGCCGTAGACGCCATTGGGAGCGCCCCAGTTCTTCTCGTCGGTGACGTTTAGCAGCATGATGCGAGCGTCCCAGTTCTGGCGGGCGTAGAACACGGTCAGGTCGAGCGTGTACTGGGCCGGGATGACCAGCGTTCCCACGTTGTTGTTCCAAATGTCTCCGGTAGCCACCAGGTTCGCACTGACACCCGCGCCGCAATCCAGCTTGTAGGTGGTCAAGAGGTTGAACAGGTGCTCCGGGGTGCCCTGACGGCGGATGGAACCGGACGGTGCCGAGAAGAATCGGTCGGCCGGGGACACCAGGGTGGTGTTGCCCACATCGAAGCCGGCCGCACTCGACTCAGCCTGAATGTAGGAGTAGCCGAGCGTGGTGTAGAAGTTGCGGTTGGGCTGCAAGTTCAACTCGAACTCCACACCGCGAGTTTCGATCTCAGTGATCTGACGCGAGACCGTGTTCTGGTCGGCACGGGTCTGCTGGAACAAGGCGAAATTAACGTAGCCATGGCCATCCAAGAAGCCGCGCTTGGTACCGATCTCAAACAGCTCGGCCTCAGTGTGGAAGCCACCGGAAGAGAACTTGGCCGCGCCCTGTGTGGTGATACCGCCGCCATTGCCGACCGTACCGGCCGGGTTCTGGCTCCAGTTGTAGGTCGCGTAACCCGACCACGTGGGCTGGAACTTGTACACCGCGCTGGCGTTCGCGTTGAACATACCCATGGTCGTGGTGTCGCCCGGGATCCAGCCGGCCGGATCCATGTAGTCGGCGAACATCACGTCTTCGCGCACGCCGGCCAAGAGACTGAACTTGTCGGAGACCTTCAGGTCATGCTGCCAGTAGGGACCGACCTGCCAGGTTTTGCTGATGCCGGAGTCGCCGTTGACCGGCATGAAGTAGCGATTGGGCCATCCGGGGACCGGAGCGAAGTGCCCTCCCTTGTTGAAGTAATCGGCGTTGTAGATGTTAATATAGTTTCGATCTTTGGTGATGTCCCAAACACCGGCCGGTTCGTTGAAGAAGTCGTTGTACGCTTCGACCTGCTGGTAGCGCACCGAGAAACCGGTGTTGATGCTGTGCTTCTCGCCCGTGTAGCGCGCCTCCGTGCGATTTTCCAGAGAGAGGCTGGGGTCGATGATCTCGGAGTAATAGTACGAGGACATCGTCTCGCGCCGGATGTAGCGGAAGAA
>CAMATE010000274.1 GCA_945861075.1 Akkermansia muciniphila | reverse complement strand
GCCCGCCCACGATGTTGGTCCGCACCTCGTGGATGTTGGCGGCCAACTGGAGAAGCCGATGCAACTTGGCCGACCAGACATGGTTGGTCTGGGAGACAGCCATTCTTTGAGCGCGGGAACCCACGGCATTGGTCACCCAGTAGTTGCCGGCGATGGCGATGCCATGGGCGGCGGTCTCCCGAGCCTTCGGAACGGCCAGCTTGGTGCTCGGTTTGGCCGGGTCGTAGAAATCAAAATGGGCCAACTCGGGCAAGCCGTTGGAGAACTCCTTGCGGAGCAGGCGGTCACCGGCCAGTTGAACCCACGTGCGTGCGGTCCAGGGAACGAGTGCCGTCGCACGGGCCGCGGAGCCCGAGGCCCCATTGGTGGCGACCACATTGGCGCTGTAAGACTGGGTTCCTTCTGGATCCAGCACCTGGTAGTTGAGGTTGAGTTTGGCCCGGCGGTAGTAGCGGTTGGCCAAATCCACGCCGACCTCGATGCGGCCATCGGAGCTGTCGGTGCCCACCGATCCCAGCAAGCGGTAGAAGGTGTAGGCGTTGTAGGTGGAATTGGAGGCCTGCACCGTCGACATCAACTGTCCGGCGAATCCGCTGCGACGGGTGTCGAGATTGGTCCAGATGACCCGGTTGGGCCCCAGCAGGAGCAAGTTCGGATCACTGAGCAGCGGGAACGGTGTCAGATAGGGGTTGGCGACGTCGCCGCCAGACCACC
Source organism: Akkermansia muciniphila (assembly GCA_945861075.1). Taxonomy (GTDB): domain Bacteria; phylum Verrucomicrobiota; class Verrucomicrobiia; order Limisphaerales; family UBA9464; genus SXXZ01. Next base: position 3,811 of record CAMATE010000274.1, on the reverse strand, counting down.
GACGGGTGACCAGATCGCCATCGGCCAAGAGGCGCGGGTTGCGCACCTGAGCCAAGCTCTGAATGAGCGGGCCATCGGACAAGTCATCCACGCCGTTGACGGGCAACACACGGGAAGCCGCGGTGGTGTCACCGGCGGAACCCAACTGCGGTCGGGAATCTTCTGTGAGGATGTCTTGCGCGGTGGCGCGACCCGCCACCGTCGCCACTCGGCGATTGAGCCACACATTGAGGGCGTGATCAAAGGTCAGGCCCGTGTTGGCCGCATTGGTGGAATAGGCGTAAGTCTGCCAGAGATTGGTGTTCAGGTCGCGGAACAGGCCCGCCATGTTGAGTTCCCAAGCCGCCACGCCCTGGTTGCGGAAGAACCGGCTGGTGGTCGTATCATCCAAATTGCGCGCCTGATTGTGGGCAAAGTTCAGATCCACCGTCTGGTCGGCCGGAACCACCAGATAGGCGATGCGGTACAGGAAGCGGTTGTTGCCGGAGTGCGGACGGTCCGGATCGGCGAGAACACCTATCCATTCCGGGTCGCCCACATGCCACAAGCGGTTGGTGCCGATCGCCACGCCCTGGACATTGCGCTGGAGGATGTACCCGTTGGTGTCGAACCGGCCGTTGCGGTTGAGATCGAGGTAGAAGCGGTCTTCGAAGGAATCGGCACGGGTATCCAAGCGACCCGTGCGGGCGACCACGGGAACCCGGGGATCGTAGTACAAGTTGGCCAGCATCCCCCGGTATTCGAGGATCTCGGCGGTGTTGTTCAGGTCGAACGCACGGCCTTGGTACGAATAGGAGACATTGGCCAAGGCGGAGTACCATTGATTGGACTGAGCCGCTCCCACCGGCAAGCCCTGCCCCGCGGCCGTGAGACCCGGAACATACAACGGAGCAATGAAATTGGTGGAGACGAACAGTGTGGGTGCCTCCCGAAGTCCCGAAGAGGAGATCTGGGCCAAAATACGGGCGCGGGCGCGATTGAGTGCCGCGTCGGCCGCGATGCGGGCATCGGCTTGTTCACCGGCTGCGGCCACGGCGGCTCGTTCGCGCCGAGCGACCATGAGGAAGGCCACGGCGGTGATGGTCACCACCGAGAGCATGATCAAGGTGATGACCAGCGCCACACCGCGCCGGCTGGATTGGGGAGAAAGGCGTTTCATTGGGGCGCGGTGCGGAGGACGACCCGCTGGCGGAGGGTCTGGAGTGCGCCAGCATTGTTGGCCAGCCACCGGTTACGGGTCTGGAGGTTGTCCGGCAAGGAGCGGAACTGGTCCAACTGCTTGCCATCCAGCAGGGTGATTTCGATTTCGACCGAAGACGGAAGATGAGGCCCGCGAAAGAGCGCGCTGACTTGCGCGGTGTCCGGATTCACATTGATCACCTCGATGGGCAAAGGCCGGGAGACATTGCCCACCTTGTTGGTGGATTGGTCGCTCCAAGCGACCGGAGTGAGCGGATAATGAAGTGGCGAGTTGGTGTTCACGCCAACCCGCGGAAAATTCACGTCGTAGAGCACGGGATGATTGCCATCGAACGGGCGACCGTCGGCGTCGAAGGCGGTGATGCGGCATTGCAAGATGCCGTCCAGCAGTTTGACCGCATCGCGCCGGGCTTCCTGAGTCTCGCCAGCGGGGTAAGCCGGAATCCAAAGGCGACCGGTGATGAGGTTGGTCCGCATGGCCGGAGTGCCGGTGAGGCGGTAAGGCGGGACCGAGGCCGGGGTGGCGAGGCTACCCACGCTCACCCCGAGACGCCCTTGGCCGTCGAGAACCTGAACCAAATTGGAATTGGGCAACGCTTCGTCGTAGAGGTAGAGCGAACCGAGGCCCGGAATCGGAGTGGTGCTGACCGGACCCGCATCCAGCGTGCCGATGAAGAGGCCGGCCACATGCCAGCGGCCGCCGGTCGCCGGATAGGTGAAGAAAAGTTCGTCGAAGCGCAGGGGTTGGGTGCGATTGGCCTGGAGTGCATCGCCCGAGAACACCAGTTCGTAGCCGGTGGCATTGGCGGGGTGGACCACCAGGTGCAGCGCATCCTCGACCTGGGGCGAGGCGGCCCGCTCGATATTGCGGACCATGAGGTCGAGGGCCGAACGCCCGCCTTCGGACAAATCCGCCTGATTCAGGCTCTGACGGAACGCCTTCTGGACCTGATCGAACATCGCATACAGCGCGATGATGATGACCGTGAGCAAACCCACCGCGATCATCAACTCCAAGAGGGAGAAGGCGCTGCTGGCCGAACGGCCGAAGAACCGGCCCTGCGGACGAGGACGGAGGTGGTTTGCGGTGCCCGCCTGAACAGAAGAAAGGTTCATACGATCACAGGGCACCCGGCGGGAACCGGTAGAAATGGATGACGTTGGGCCCCGGAGTCTCCGGAACCGGATTGAAGGGATAAACAATGTCCCCGAAATAGGTGAGATCTTGCGGAACATAGCCGCGCAGACGGGTCGGCTGACCCAGCACTTCGGTGCGGAATTCGCGGCGATTGAGGCCCAATCGATATTGATTGGGATCGGTGCCAGTGCGTTGCAGGGGCCATTCCAGGATCATGCGAACCTCGGACACAGCGCTGGCCATGCCGTCGGCGGGCAACGCGGTCGCGCCCGGCACCAGCACAGGCTGGCGCGTCACCGTCTCGATGGTGACCAGATAGCGGAAAGCAAAGTCGATTCGGGTGTCATTGGGCATCGTGCGGCGCTCGCTCTTGCGGATGATCGGATGGTCGGCCATCGAACCACTCATGGAACGCATCTCCAAACGGACGATGTTGGTGACGGCCACCGGATTGCCCCGACTGACCGTGGAGGCCTCCAGAGTGTACTTGGGCCGACTGATGAGCCCGATCACCTGGAAGGCATCTACCAGCGGATCGGAACCGGCCGGCGTGCCCTGCACCAATGGGCCGTGAAAATAATTGGTCCGGACCGGTGCCCGGTCGCGGTACTGCCGCACCAAGGTCACGCGATCTGCATAATTGAGCAGGTCCTGGAGCCGGGTTTGCCCGCCGCGCAAAACATTGAGCAGCAGTTCGGCATCCTGGGTCAGAAGCGACTCCTCACGGTTCTGCTTCTGGACATTCAAGCCCGCCGGGAGCACGCCGATGATGGCCACCATGGCGATCGCCACCACGGCGATGCACAGGGCGATCTCGATCATGGTGAACGCAGACTGTCGGCAAGGAGGCTGGGACGCCGTGCCCATCCACGGCCGCCGAGACGGGTTCCACGAAACAGGTTGGCCGGGAATTCTCATCAGCGCAGGACGGGTTTGAGGATGCGGGAGCGGCCAGTGAGGCTAGACACGATCACCCGGTTGTTGGTGGCGTTGTCGCGGGGTGTCTCGATGGCGTCCGGCACGACCGAGGAGTCGATCTGTCCGGAGGCGTTCCGCGAGATGAAGACGCTGCCCTGCCCCACGCCGAGAGCGAACTCGGACATGGGCGGCAGTCGCAGTTCGGGCCGACCGTTGAGAGTCCAGTAGCGGTTCATTTCATCAACGGCCAAGCGGCCATCCGGACCGAAGGCGACGAACCGCATGGAAATCGGCGGCAAGGTGTCGCCGGGGAACTCGGCCAAGGGGAAGCGGAACGGCCGTTGGGGCAGTTCATGAATGGCCAAATCCTGCCGATCGGTGGGGGCCAAAGGGGTTGGGAAAAACAGCTTGGGCGAAAGAATCACACCATCCGGAAGGGTTTGCCAGCCAGGCCCGAGATAGCGGGTATGATTACGACCGGGTTGGGCACCAATCTCCCGTTCCACCAGCAGCGCATAGGAGTGGAACACTCCCAAAGCGATGTTAGTGAAGCTG
>CAMATE010000273.1 GCA_945861075.1 Akkermansia muciniphila | reverse complement strand
GTGGGGATGGGCCGGCGGGCTTTGGCGGTGTAATCCGTGTGTCACCCCAAAGCCCGCTGTTGCTTTTTAGGGTCTGGTCTTCGTGAGCTTCCTTCGGTCTTTTGGTCATTCCCGGACACCTGTCCAAAAATCCGCTCCATTGGGTTCAGGCCCCGTTGCTTTTGGAGATCAGATGGACCCGAAAGGCAGGTGCAACGATGAGGGGCTTTGTACCCGCGAGGTGCGGTGGCCGATTGCTGGGGCTGAGTGCTGGGGCTGGCGCTGGGGATCGGTGCCTCGACGGGGGCTCCGCGGGATCGGTCCTGCGCTCGCAGGGAACGTTGGGGCCAACTGAGCTTTCGCGCTGACGCGCGAGGGAGATCAGGGTGTCGACGTTCCTATGCTCGCTCCGGCCCGGTCCCGCTGCCGCTGGGTTGCTTGGGAGCCTGTCCCTCAATGGGGTGGTGATTGTCGCCCATGAGAAAAAATAATCATCGTTGACCAGGTGTGTTGCGGTGATGGCGCTGGGGGCGTGGGTGCTCTGGGGAGGTGGGGCGTTCGGTGTGCCCCAACGGGGCGCCGCATACCAGCCCGGGGTGAAACCCCGGGTACGGTACACAACCGGAGCGTTCTGAAGGAACGCCGCAGACTCCCGGACGCTCTGACCTCTCCAAAAACAGTAGGGTGGTGAGGGTAAGCCTCGTATCGATTTCACCCGACCTTTTCGTTAAGCCATGGTCGAACCATCCGTTGGAGGAATGGAATGGGATCCAAACCCTGATCTCGTTCCTGAACAGACGGTAAAACAATGGACATGTAACGGCTTTAGAAGGCACTGTTTTCCTGCATTCAAATGGTCAAAATGATAGCCTCTGGATATCTGAGGTTGGAAAACTGGCCAGAATGGCCCGAGACAGTGATCCCGAGATGACAAAAACCTCTTCCATCCGCTTCCGATCCGAGCGTCGCACCCTTTGTGACGCCAAGGTGCGTTCGACACTTGGCTTCGTTTCAAGGTTTGAGCAAATCCCCCAGGGGGTCCTGGCCCGATGAGTTTTGAATCTGAACTTCTTCTCCAATATCAGGAGTCCAAAGACCGTCTGGTGGCTTTGAAGGCTGATTACGATGTCATCTTCAGCATCGCCAATACGCCGGAGGAGTTCGCGACGTTGAATGTCATCGCGGATCAGATGCGAGCCGAGGAACGGATCCTTAAGGAAATTCACGCCAAGTTACCCCCTCGCGAATCTTTTGGAGCCAAGTATTCCGTAGAAATGCTGGGGCCGAACCAGATCGCATTCGTGATCCCGGCCAATGTCCCTCCGATTCGCATCTTGGAGGAAGTGCAAGAGATCCACTTGGCCTTGGAGAAGCGCAATTATGTGTTTCCCAACCGGTACAAGGTCTGGTTGCAGATGCCTTCCTTCACCGAAGCCAAGATAGCCGACCGGGCCATTTGCATCGATGGCTGTGTGGAGCAAAGCGAGAATCGTACCCTTGCCGACCAAAAACTCTTCCTAAAACGAAAATTCGAAGGGGGCGAAGCGACGATACCGACCGTCGAGGATCTGGCGGTGGCCCATGCTTTGTTCTTCATTGTCGCACGTCAGAATATCTTTCGAGGCATGAAGGTCCGGGCTCTCACGGGCAGCCTTTATTTCGACAATCTGGGCCTCGGCTTGGATCGCTTTTCCTTGGATTGGAACCGTTTTCACGACGTCGGAGCCGCTTGTTATCCGCCGTTGGCCTGGGTTGAAAAGGCGCGCGAAGAACGGCGGAACGGTCGCTAATCTTGGGCGTGAACCAAACCTCGCTGGGGCTTCGGCAGCCGGGGATTGTAACGGTGGAGTTGGTCGGGATGGCCAATGGTTGGCCTCGTCGCTCAAACGTCACTGTCGACAAGGGGGCCCTCAGGGTTAAGGTGGCTCTTCGTACGTCTCATGGCCCGCAAGCAACGTCCTACTGCTGGTAAATCCCCGAAACCCCCGACCGAGATTCCGTCGTCTCCGACCCGGTCGGTCACGCCCGGTTTCTTCAATCGCGAACTGTCCTGGCTCGAATTCAATCAACGAGTCTTGGACGAGGCATTGGATCCCGCCGTCCCGTTGCTCGAACGCGTCAAGTTTCTCGGCATCACCCATTCCAATCTGGATGAGTTCTTCGAGGTTCGGGTGGCCGGACTGAAGCAGCAGATCGAGTCGGAAGGCGGCGGTCGGACACCGGATGGCCTCACGGCCAGCGAGTGCTTGCGGGTGGTGACCCAGCGTGTCCGCGCCTTGGTTCGGGATGCCGACCGGTGCTGGTCTCGCGATCTGGCTCCGGCGCTGGAGGCCCAGGGTTTTCACTTCCTCAAACCTGGAATGCTGAACGAGTCCGACCAGCAATGGCTGGCGGCCTATTATCAGGAGAAGGTTTATCCGGTCCTGACTCCGCTGGCGGTGGATCCCTCTCATCCGTTCCCGCAGTTGCTCAACAAGTCGCTGAACCTCATCACGCGGATTCGCACTCCGGATGGCCGTGATCCGGGAGCCACCCGTCTGGCCATCGTCCAGGTGCCTCGCGTGTTGCCCCACCTGGTGAGATTGCCCCGCCCGGACGGTCAACGGGACTCGGTTTTCCTGTCCGATCTCATCGGAGCCAACCTCGCCGGCCTTTTTGGCGTGGCTCAGGTGGAGGCCTGGTGGTCCTTCCGCGTCACCCGCAACAGCGAACTCTACATCGACGAGGAGGAAGTCTCCAACGTTCGGATGGCCGTGGAGGCCGAGTTGCACAATCGGCGCAAGGGAGAGGCCGTCCGGTTGGAGGTCAGCTCCGATTGCCCCGAGGAGATCCGGCGGGAATTGCTGGCCACGTTGGGGCTCGAGGCCCATGACCTTTACGCCATCGAGGGCCCGATCGCTCCGGGTCGCCTCATGGCCATTCTGGAAGGGGATCACTCACCGGAACTGCGGGATTCTCCGTTTGTGGCCCCCGTCGTGGAACCCCTGCGCGAAGGGGTGGATGTCTTTGAGAGTCTCCGGAAAGGGGATCTTCTGTTGCACCACCCGTACGAGAGTTTCGATGCGGTGCTGCATTTCCTCCAACAGGCGGCCGCCGATCCGCGCGTGCTGGCCATCAAGCAAACCCTCTACCGCACCGGCGGCGATCGCCGCATCGTGGGTGCTCTGATGGACGCGGTGAAGAACGGCAAGCAGGTCACCGTGGTGGTGGAGTTGAAGGCGCGATTCGACGAGGCCAACAACATCGCCTGGTCCCGGCGCCTCGAGGAAGCCGGCGTTCATGTGGTCTATGGCGTGGTGGGCTACAAGGTGCACGCCAAGGTGTGTCTGGTCGTCCGGCGGGATGACGACGGGCTCCGTCGCTATGTCCATTTGGGCACCGGCAATTACAACCCGTCGACCGCCCGACTGTACACCGACCTCAGCCTGCTGACCTGCCGCCCGGATGTCGGGGAAGATGCCACCACGCTCTTCAACTTGCTCACAGGGGTTTGCCAGTTCCGACCCACGCGGCAGTTGGTGCTGGCTCCCTTCGAGTTGCACGAGCGCGTCCAGACTTTGATCCGTCGTGAGGCAGACCATGCCCGGGCGGGTCTCCCGGCGAAGATCGTGGCCAAGATGAACGCCCTGGTGGACGAAGAAACCATCCGGTCGCTGTACGAAGCCTCCCAAGCCGGGGTGGAGATCGACTTGATCATCCGGGGTATTTGCTGCCTGCGTCCCGGTGTGGCGGGTCAGAGCGAACGCATACGGGTGCACAGCATCATCGACCGTTTCCTCGAACATAGCCGCATTTGGAGTTTTGAAAACGCCGGCAATCCCTCGGTCTTCGTGACCAGCGCCGACTGGATGCCCCGGAACTTCTTCAAACGCATCGAGGTGGCCTTCCCCATTCTCGATGGCCGGATCCGGGACCGGATCCTTCAGGAGATCCTTCTGGGGTCTCTCCAGGATGTGGCCAAGGTCCGTCAGTTGCAGCCTGATGGGACTTACCGGCGATCCCCGCAGGTTCAGACACCGGGTGCCCGACGTTCCCAATCCCACTTCATGGAATTGGCCCGAAAGGATGGCCCGGCCCCGGGGGTCGGACCCGTGGCCAAGGCGCCGGTGCGCATCCGCCCCGGCCAGCGGCCGGAGTGATCAGCGCGCCGGTGCATCCACTTCACGCACGGCCGCTCCGTGGGCCTCGCTGAGCACGAGTACGGCCAGACGGCGGATACGGGGGCCTTCATTCGGAGCGAGGTTCGGATGATCCAGACCGCTCGACTCGGAGCCTGGGCTTAGTCCGCTCACCCGCGGTTCCGGGGACGGGGTCGTGGACTCGTTGAGCCCGATGTAGTCGAAGCGGCCCCGGAGGTCCGTATAACCATCTTTGACGAAGCGGATCCCGCCATTGTCCAGCCGACCGTAGACCTTCACGTAGGCCTTGGAGACCGGGCGGTTTCCGGACGGATCGCGGATTTCCAAGGAGCCTTCGTTTTCCGCCATCTGAAGGCGGAAGGTGTGGGCGTGGTGCATCCGGGCCTTGCGACGGCCGCCACCCAAGACC
>CAMATE010000272.1 GCA_945861075.1 Akkermansia muciniphila | reverse complement strand
TGAAACTGATGCCGCGAGTGGAGGATAAAGCCCAGATCGCCGGCCGTATAAGTCCGGATGAGGGTGGCGCGATCCATCACCTTAGCCACCTTCTCCAACCCCTCACTCAGGCGAATACCATCCACCGCGGTCGGGATTGACGGGAAGGTCGAGAGTACCGTGTTGGGGTTCATCCCCTTCTCGTACGGCGTGTAGCGCTTCGGATCAAAGGTCTCGGTGGAGGCCATGCCGCCGCCCATCCACAGCACGATGATCGTATCGGCCGTGGCCGGGGGCCTCAGGGTCTCGCCTTCGGCGCCCACCAGGGCCCTGGGATACCCGGCACCCAGGGCTCCCAGCGTGGCGGCGCTGAGTCCCTTGACGAAATCGCGGCGACTGAAATCGGGAGTCTTCATGAAAAGGTGGTTGGCGGTGAATCGATCGATGATGTCTGGGGGGCGGTCAATACGTCAGCTGGAATTCAGGCAGCAAAGCGAGGCTCCACAAGAGGTCTTCAACGCCGTCTGATTGGGGCTTTTCACCCACCAATTCCAAAGTCAGGGCCAACTCTTGCCGGGTCGGCGGCCGGGACAAGCCCTGCTGGAAAACCCGCTGAGCCAACGCCCTTCCGTCGGGGTGCGCGGCCACCAGTTTCTCGGAACCCCGCTTGAGGAGTTTGGCCAGGCTTTCGCCATTGGTCAGCTCCAGCGCCTGGATCGTCGTAGCCATGGACTGGCGCGTGGTGATGACTTGCTCGCGATTGGGACGCCCCAAAGCCAAGGCCAGCGGATCGGCCGGAATCAACGAGGCCCGCACCGCGCCATGGACCTGACGACCCGACACGTTTTGCGCCAGAGTCGTTTCCACATTCCACGGAGACATTCCCGGCACTCCCAGAATGTCGGCCGAGACCCAACGTTCCGAAGACGAAGTCTGCCAGTCGCCCGAAGGGTTCTTCTTCACCCGCCACGATGCATCGGACCCGAAGTCGAGAACCACTTCGGCAGGAGACCCGGTTTGCTTCTTGGATTGGGTCTCTACCTGACGCACACGGGCATAGACCAACAGGCCCGCGGGATTGATCGAATCGCCGCCGTTGACGGCCTCGATCGCCAGGATGTTGGTCCCGACGCGAAGCTGGCTGCGCACATCGTACACACTGGACTGCATCCAATCGGAGGACTCGGTGCCCCGCACCTTCTTGCCGTTCAAGAAGACCTTGGCCGAGTTGTCGGCATGGACGAACAAAGTGGCTTCGGTTGGAAGGGATGACACCACCCAATCCTTGCGAAAGGCGTTGGTTTCCGGAGGCACCCCCGTGGTTCCAGCGTGGGCATCGCTCCAAATCCAAAAAGCGGCCCCGCGCAACTTCTTCGAAGGGCCGGGTTCCGCGAGCAATCGATCCAAATCGCCCGATGGCTTGTCGGCCCAGATCCCGGTGATGGAACTCAAAGCATCCCGGAATTGCTCAGCCGTTAGGCGGCGAATGGCTGGCCCCTTGAAGGTGTACTCGGCCTCGGGTTTTTCCGGAACATTGACCGACGGCAACTGGTAAGCCCGGGAGCTGAGGATGAGTTCCAGCGTGCGCTTGAGGTCCCATTGGTGGGCCACCAGGTCTTCGGCCAACCAATCGAGCAAGTCGGGGTCCCAGGCCGTGTTTTGCATCACGTCCAGCGGCTCCACCAAACCTCGCCCCAACAACCGGGCCCAAAGGCGATTGACGATGGTGCGGGACAGTCGGCCGTTCTCTCGCTGCGTGATCAATCGGGCCAATTGCTCGAGCCGGTTGGTCTTCGGAGCCTTGGGGTCCACCGATCCGAGTTCGGGAAAGAGGAACTTCAACGGCGCCACCTTCCCGGTGGGTTTGTCGCACAGGACCATTTCGAGAGCGCCATCGGCATAAATGCCCGCCAGGCCATAGGCATCGCTCAATTTCCAATCATCAATGAACGAGTCATGGCAGGAGGCGCACTTCAGGTTCACCCCCATGAACACCTGTCCAATGTTCTGGGCGGCCTGAAGCGGCGGCGTCATGGATGCGTTGACCGTGCCGCGCCAGACAATGCCCTTGGTAAAGCCCTCGCTCCCGTTGACCGGATTGACCAACTCCCGGACGAACTGATCGTACGGCTTGTTGTCGAGCAAGGCTTGATAGAGCCAGGGGCTGATTTGCTTGCGACCACCATCGATGTACCCGGTTCCCTCATAGTCATTGCGAAGGAGATCGTTCCAGAAGCTCAACCAGTGCTGGGCGTAGCGAGGTTTGTCATCCAGCAACTGCCGGACATAGCGCGCCCGCTTGTCCTTGCGACGATCTTTGAGAAACACCTCCTGCTCCTCCGGGGTCGGCAAGAGCCCGGTGATGTCCAACGAAGCCCGTCGCAGGAACATTCGATCATCGACCGGTTTTGGAACCTGGATTCCGTGCCTTGAGAAATACGACTCGGTGAATCGATCCACCGGATGGGCTGCCCGGCCGGCCGGCAGCTCGGGGCGACGGGGCTTGAGGTTGTTGGCCGGCGGTTGGGCGAACGAAACCTGTGGGTCCCACTTCAATCCCTGATCAACCCAAGCGCGCAAGATTCCCACCTGCTCCGGGGTCAATTTGGACCCTTTCTTGGGCATGGCGGAATCCGGATCGGTTCCGGCCACCAGGTGAATGAAATAGCTCTGAGCGCTGTTGCCTACGACCACCGACGGCCCCGACTCACCGGGCTGGAGAAAGGTCTCGCGCGTGTCGATTTTCCAATCGCCGTTGGCCTTGCCGCGACCGTGGCATTTGACGCAACTGGCCTCGAGAATGGGCTGAACATCTTTGCGGAAGTCAATTCCACGACCCACCGCCGGAGGCAATTTCTGGATAGCCTCAGGCGTGGGCGCGGCGGCAGACACAGCCACCCACTCACCCAGGCTCAGCAAGCCTAGGAACCAACGGAATGCTAATGCAGAGAACGGGCCGGTGGAATGCACGATCTCGACTATCCGCACGGGTTCAGGATTCGGCAAGTCCTTCGGGTAACATCGGCTACCGGGATTCTGGCCCATAGCCGCTCTGACACGCCCAGTTACCCACCAAACAATGTTTGGGTCATTGAGCCCGAGTGCTGCGCTCAGCCATCCAATACACATCGTTACGGGCCAAATTGTCGCGGGCCGGCACGTTCAATGGAAGCGTCTGCCCCTTCTTGACGGGTTGCAGGAACTGAGAGGAACGCCAGCGATGGATCTCGGAATGACCGTCGGCGAAGGCGAATCCAGCCGCCCCGTTGTGATACGATGCCGGAAAATCCACAACTTGCCGCGTCGAGGTGGGATTGCCCTCCACAAATCCCGCCATATCCACCACGAAGTATCCGTCGTTGATGGAGTCTTCACGCTCATCGACGAGCACCCACGTATTGGATGGCCCCGGCAAGTTGAGATCAGACTCTTTCGTATACACCTTCCACTGCGTGCCTGAATTGCCCCAACCCGGACCTCCGACCCAATTGTTCATGGAGACGCTGCGGATGCGGGAGACATACCTCTTCTCACGCGTGTTGTAGGCCATCGTCATATCAGCCGGACAATGCCAGACACCGATGGAGCCCCCGCAATAGGGCCACAGGACACTCTTCTTGGTGTAAGCCTCGTGATCCCAATTATTTGGATCCCGCTCCATGGCTTTGGTGTTGTCCAACCAACTGCCGCCAGTCCAATTGGGCACTTCCCGCCCCGCCCCAGGAGGAGTCCAACTGGCAGCCCCGGGAAAGCGGTCTCCGTTGTCACCGGCATACAACTTCCAAGCGAGCATCAACTGCTTGGTGTTGTTCATGCACGAGATACCGGTGGCCTTGGATTTCGCCTTGGCCAGAGCCGGCAGGAGCATTCCGGCGAGAATAGCGATGATGGCAATGACCACCAGCAGTTCGATGAGGGTGAATCCCGGAGATCTCCGGAGGCGCTGTCTGCGCATGGGAATTGTTTTCATTGGGGTAGTTATTGGAATAGTGCGGCCGGGCTCTCTGGGCAAGTTTGGCGTGGCACCGCTATCCCCAAAGCAACCTCGTCTTCCATGTCAGCCCTCGACGGTCTACCGAGATCGGATCCACCCATCGCGCAGAAGCTTCACCGCCAGCAGCGTCACGATGGTGAGGAAAATCGGACGAATGAATCTGGCCCCGCCCTTGACTGCCACTCCGGCCCCCAATCGAGCGCCCATCATTTGCCCCACCGCCATGACGCCCCCGACACCGAACCGCACGTGCCCTGTGATGAGGAATAATGCCAGCGATGCCAGATTGCTGGAGAGGTTCATGGCCTTCGTGTACGCCGTTGCGGCCAAGAAATTCCAACCCATGCCGATCAGACAAGCGATGGTCCAGAAGCTGCCCGTGCCCGGACCAAAGAACCCGTCGTAGAATCCCAGCAGCAGTCCAAAAACGCCTGCGAAAATCCATCGAGCCTCCCGCCGCGCATCGTGGGAAATCCAACCGCCGCCCCACCCTGAGGCTCGCCATCGCAGCAACCCGCCCGCAAGAGCCGAGGGTCGTTCCTCGCGACCCAGATCCGGTTTG
>CAMATE010000271.1 GCA_945861075.1 Akkermansia muciniphila | reverse complement strand
CGAAGCCTCAGGCGGCTGCAGCGCTTTGAGTCCGACGGGCTGTCAGCGTGGTGATCATGCTGGTGAGGATGGACCGGCCATCTTCGGTTCCAAGGATGGCTTCCACGGCCCGGTCCGGATGCGGCATGAGGCCTGCCACATTGAAGCGGTCATTGGCGATACCAGCGATGTTGAGCAATGAGCCATTGGGATTGGCTGACTCGGTCACCGCCCCTTGCGCATCACAGTATTGCCAGAGGATCTGCCGTTGCGCTTGCAGTCGCTCGAGGGTCGAGGCGTCCGCAAAATAACAGCCTTCACCGTGGGCGATGGGAATGCGAATGGGAACGCCGTCGCGGCGGATTTCGGAAGTGAAAGGGGTCTCGAAGTTCGCGGTTTTCAGGAAGACCTGTTCGCAGTGAAAACGCAGGTCCCGGTTGCGGATCAAGGCACCGGGCAGCAGGCCAGCCTCGCAGAGGATTTGGAAGCCGTTGCAAATACCAAGCACCAGACCTCCGTTGTCGGCGAAGCGACTGACCGCCTGCATCACCGGGCTGAATCGGGCAATGGCCCCGCAACGCAGCGCGTCTCCGTAACTGAAGCCACCGGGCACGATGACGGCATCGACCTCACCGAGGGTGGTGTCTTTGTGCCAGACCAGCTTGGCCTGGGCACCCAGCACCCGCAGGGCATGGACGCAGTCTTGGTCGCAGTTGGAGGCCGGGAACTGGAGGATGGCAAATCGCATGGCCTGGGTGGGGGTCATTCCACGATCTCCAGACGGTAGTCCTCGATCACTGGGTTGGTCAGGAAGCGCACGGCCGCCTCGTTCAGGGCCTTGTCTGCATCCGCGGCCGAGGTGCCCGGGGCGAGGTCGATCTCGATGTACTTGCCCATGCGGACTCCGGTGACTCCGGCGTATCCCATGTGTTCCAGGGCGTTGGCAACGGTCTTGCCCTGGGGATCCAGGACGGCCTTCTTCGGGGTGATGACGAGCTTGGCTTTCATGGCGGCGGAGACAAACCCCGGAAGTCCGGGGGAAGGGATAGAGTGGGACACCTTCTCGATGGAGGTGAAGCAGATTTCTGGCAGCATCGAACTTCGATGGAGGCAGACCTCCCCCTAAAGAATTTCATTCAAGAGGGTCATTCCTTGGTCAGGGTCGTTCCCCGAAAAGGGGCATCTACGTGGTGAACGGAGTTGCCCAATGGCACTCCTGCGCAGCGTTCTCGAGGGTCGGACGGGGTTGTGCGAGTCGGACCGGAATCCGGTGGATTGGAATGGGATCGGAATTGGACGCTTGCCAGTCCCGGGTTGGCCGGTAGGCTACTCGTTCTTTCCGCCGGATTCCCCAGCGGAACACCCGTTTCATTTATGGCAGTCAACGCGAACGAACTCCGCAAGGGTCAAGCGATCCAGTACAACTCCGACGTCTGCGTCGTCCTTGAGGTGACACACCGGACCCCCGGAAACCTGCGCGCCTTCGTGCAGGCCATCCTCCGCAGCATCCGCACCGGCAAGAGCATGGACGTGCGCTTCAGCTCGGCGGAGAAGATCGAGACGGTCCCGCTGATGACCTACAAGATGGAGTTCAGCTACAAGTCCGGAGACGACTATGTCTTCGTGAATCCCGAGAACTACGAAGAGGTCACCGTGACCCCTGAATTCGTGGGTGATTCCAAGAATTTCCTCACCGAAAACAGTCTGGTGACCATGACCTTCGTCGAAGAGAAGGCCGTCATCTTGGAATTGCCTTCGAGCGTCATCCTGACCGTTTCGAACGCACCGGAAGGCCTCAAGGGCGACAGCGCCAACAACGTGCAGAAGACCGTGACGCTGGAGACGGGTGTTGAGATCAACGTGCCGCTCTTCATCAAGACCGGTGAAAAGATCAAGGTCGATACCCGCACCGGTAAGTACATGGAACGCGCCTGAGGCGTGTTGCGGGCGGTTTAGGACCGGCACTAACCGGCACTGAGCAGCCCCAATCTTTTCCAAGCCGAACGCCCGTTTCGCTTTTCTGCGGAACGGGCGTTTGCGTTGGTGTTTGAATCCGAAACCGATTGGGTCATCCCGGTTCAGCGACTCGGATGGGTTAGCCCGCGGACGGTGTCAGACCCAGTCGCACAACGCCGAGACCGCAGCGGCGGAACCGTCGCGCAGCCAGCCGTCGAGCTGCGCGGGGTCCTTGAGTTGCTGCCCGCGGATGCGGGGCACCACCACGAAGCGGGTGTCGATCTCGCTCAACGCGCTCAGGTCACTCCAAAGCTTTTCGAACTGGGCGACGGGGAAGACATCTTCCTGACCGTGTCCCCAGCGTTTCTTCACGTCCTTGAGGGTGACATAAGTCGGCAAACGGCCGGCCATGGTCCGGATGGCCGAAGTGATCTTCACCTCGTTCTGGGTCAGGATGTCTTCCCGGGTCAGACCGAAGGCCTCGAGCAAGCGGTCGAGATGGATCCAAGTGGTCATGGAGTTGTAGAAGCGCAGCCGGAACTCGTCTTCTTCCCGAGGCATGGCCAAGCCTTCGACCAACCGGGGACGTCCGTGCACTCGCGCCAATCCGCCGCCCCGGTCTTCCAACCGACGGCCAATGACCTCGAAGGTCAGGCAGGCACCACTGAGGAGATGTTGACCGAGCAAGGCCGGATCCACCGAGGCCCCAAGGGTGTCGATGTTGTGGAGCAGCAGGTATTTGAGCTGGGGCCGCTCACCGAGCAAACCCGCCAGGACTCCGTTGCGGAACAAGTTGGGAATCTCAAAGAAATGGCCAACCGGATGCAGGCATTGCAGCGGGACATTGTCGGTGTAGTCGCCCGTTTCACCGGAGGCTCGGGCCCATCCGATGAGGGCGGACCGAAGGCTGTCTCGGACCTTTTGCTGCTGCACGTCGAGCACCTGCTGGGGCATTTCCTCCCAAGCGAAACGCAAGTCTCGCTCGGTGGGAATGAGTCTCAGACCCACGCTGCGACCGGGAGACAGGATCAGCGGTCCGGGATAGCCATATCCATCGACCTCCCGGAGGAAACGCTGAGTGGGTTCGTGCGTGAGGTAGCTGGTGGAAAAGAGGTGGGGTAGCGCATGTCCGGCCAGTCGCCCGGACCGACGGGACTTGGCCAAATGCGTTTCGATGAAAGTCCGGTGGCGGCCCTCGAGCTTGGCGAAGGGATGCAGCGCCTTGCACGTGCCTGCACCGCCGGTCCAGCGAGAGCCTGCTCCCGCTGCCAGTGTCACCACCGCAACCTCACCGGCCCGCAAAGCCGCTTCGCCCGCCGCGCGGACCTCTGGGGCCACCCGAACCGACGGCGAGTCCCATCGCAACACATCGCCCGGTTCGACATCGTCGATTTGGCTATCGGCTCGAAGCCGATTTTGGGCCAACCCGATGCGGCCTTCTTGCAGGTCGGATCGGATTTGTTCGTGCTGGGCCGGATCAAAGCCATTGGCCGTTAGCAGGCTTTGCAAACCGCTGCGGCCGTTGGAGTCGCCTCGGGAACGCGGCAGGAGGGCATCGAAGAGCGTCTGGATCAGTCCGCCCAATTCGGGCCGGGAACGGGCGGCCATGCCCACCCGGTCGAGTTCAGCACGACGGGCCGGGGCCAATGAACGGCGGTCGGCACGGATCATGGCCGGGACCGTGAGCGCGTAGTAGTGGGGCGGCATCAGCGCATCGTCGCCCGACAGCAGGTCAGCCACGGTTCCATGCTCATTGATGGCGTAGTCGAAGACCACCGGATCCATGGCGAAGGGCAAGGCCGCCGAGAGGCTGCGCTTGGTTTCCAGCATCAGGATTTGAAGCCGTTCCTGGGCCTCCACTTTCCGCTCCGGCGCAAAGATGAAACCCATGCCGCCGCCGGACATCCCACCGAGCATCCAAAAGCCCCAGAAATCGGAACCGAATTCGGTTTCGCACTGCTGGATGAGCCGCTCGGTGAAGTGGTTGGAGGCCCAAGGGATGATGGCCTGCAGCGGCTGCCGGAAATTGCGCGTGGTGGCCTGGCCGACGCCGCGGATATCGCCTCGTCGAAGTGCATCGATGATCTCATCCAGGACTCCGAGCGCCTCCTGGCGACCCGACCATTCGGCCGCTGAGCGCAGGAGGTACTTCTCGGTGACCATTTCGAGAATCGGGCCGACATTTTGGGCCATGCCCCCATGGACCACCACCAGCGAATCCATGAGCGCGCGGCGTGAGGATTCTGGGATTTCCTGGCGGCTGAAGACATGATGGGTTGGCATCAGGCAGCCGCGGGAAATGCCCCATTCGGGATCTTCTTCAGTGGCCGCCACGCCGGTGATGAGTTTGATGCCGGGCCAGACCCCGCCCGAGTCTTGCCAACCACCCCCAGAACCACCCAGCCACTCGCCCAAGAGAGCCCGGGCGAGAACGAGCCGCCGCTCCGATTCTTCGAGTGGCCCGGTCAACGACGCGGCTTGACCGGTGGCCCGCATGAGGACGCTGATGAGTGACCCGAGCAAGTTGGTGCTCACCGCCAATCGCGATCCCTTGGGGATGTCGTTGACGCTGGAACACAGCTCGAGGCCACGTCCCGGACCCACGATGCGCGCGAGCAAATCGGC
>CAMATE010000270.1 GCA_945861075.1 Akkermansia muciniphila | reverse complement strand
CGAAAGCCCGACGCTGATGGCCGCACAAGCACTGCTGAGCCAACAAGAAAGCGTCACCCGCGGCTTCCTCACAACTCAGGGTGTCACCAATACCCATTTTCATCCGATCGCCATCCAGCGCATCCAAGTCCGCGGCGCCAAGCAATCCGGCGAAGCGGATGGCGAAACAGAAAACCCAACGACCCGCTTCCGCCTCAGCCGAACCATCGAGGTGCGTTCGGGCGACATCGACACTGTGCTGAGCATGGATGCCAAGACCTCTCAATTGGTCAATCAGGGCATCGAGTTCACCGCAACCCCTCCGGAGTTTGTCTGGACCAAGGCCGGTGAAGCCAAGATCGAGATGCTCGCCGATGCAGCCCGCGATGCCCGCGCCCGAGCCGAACAAATCGTCTCTCAAGGCGGACGCTCCATCTCGCGGATGCGTTCGGCCAAGATGGGTGTCTTCCAAGTGACTCCCCTTTATTCCACCCAGAACACCTGGGACGGAATGAACGACACCACCTCGCGGGAAAAAACCGTCACGGCCGTGGTGAATGCGAGCTACGCCCTGAAATGATGGAACCGGTGACACTCCAATTCATCGCCGAAGCCTCCGGGGGGATTTTGCATCCTCTCGAGGCGGGCTGCATGACGGTGTCCGGCCTCTGCACCGATTCGCGCCGTCTCCAAGCAGGCGAACTGTTCTTGGCGCTGCGCGGTGAACGCTTTGATGGGCACGATTTTCTCAAAGATCCCGCTCTCAAGACCGCCGCGGCCGTCTTGATTTCTGAAGATCGACGGGCCGACGTGCCTCCTGGTTTGCCCGTCGTCACGGTCAAGGACACCCGCGCCGCCTTGGGACGCATTGCCGCCGCCTACCGGAAAGGGTTTTCAATTCCAGTGTTTTGTGTGGCCGGCTCCAACGGCAAGACAACCACCAAGGAATTGCTCGCGGCCTTGCTCGAAACTCAATTCCCGACCCTCCGTTCCCAGGCCAGCTTCAACAACGACATCGGCGTACCGCTGAGCCTCCTCGGAATCAACCCCTCTCACCGGGCGGCGGTTCTGGAAGCCGGCACCAATCATCCCGGCGAACTGGCCCCGCTGATCCAGCAAATCGCCCCTCGATACGGATTGGTCCCGCAAATCGGCCGTGAACATCTGGAACATTTCGGCGATCTGGAAGGGGTCGTCGACGAGGAGTGCGCTCTGGGCGAAAACCTGCCCGCCGACGGCATCTTGTTCATGAATGGTGATTGCGAAGCGGCTCGACCGCTGGCCGCCCGCACTCATGCCCGCGTGGTCCGCACCGGCTTCGGCCCAGAGAATTCATGGCGCGCGCGCATTCTGGAAAACGGCTGGAACTTCACCCGGTTTGAAATCATCGCACCCCAGGCCGAATGGTGCGGGGTGTTTGAGATCGCAGTACCCGGCCGTCACATGGTCTCCAACGCCACCTTGGCACTGGCAGCCGCCGCTGAATTGCACATCCGGCCCGAGGCAGCCCGACAGGCACTGGCCCGTTTTTCCGGAGCCAAACAACGCCTTCAATGGTCCGAGCAGCGCGGAATCCGCTGGCTCGACGACACGTACAACGCCAACGCCGATTCCACCCTGGCCTCGCTTCAGACCCTTTCAGATCTCCCGTGCACCGGGCGGCGGGTGGCCGTGTTGGGCGACATGGCTGAACTGGGGGAACACACCGACGAAGCGCATCGGGAAATCGGAGCCGCGGCCCATCGCCTGGGCATTGACCTGCTGGTTTGCATCGGACGCTCGGCCAGACACACTGCTGACGGAGCCCTCGGAATGCATCAGGTGCTCGCATTCCCCGATGTGGAGCAAGCCGTGCCCGCGCTGCGACCCCTCATCCGATCCGGTGACTGCATTTTGGCCAAGGCCTCCCGCAGCAGCCGACTCGAACGTCTCTTCGAGGCGCTCAAAACAGAAACGGTTGAATCCGGGGATAACCGCTGACCCAGCATGCTCTACAAGCTTTCAGAATTGTTCCCGACGGTCCCTTGGACGGTGTTCAAGTATGTCACCTTCCGCAGTGCTGGCGCCGCCATCACCGCCTTGGTGCTGAGTTGGCTCATGGGCCCTCGAATCATCGAAGGTCTCCGGAATCTCAAATTCCGCCAAGACTACCAACCGAAGGATGTTCGCAGCCCGGGCGATGCCACGGCCGCTGCCGCCGATCTGGCCAAACGGGGCACTCCCACCATGGGCGGAGTCCTGATCATGCTCGTCTTGGACATCTCGGTCTTCCTCTGGGCCCGCCCGAACATCTTGGTCATACTCACGATGCTGTCCTTGCTGGTGCTGGCCTTCTTGGGCTTCTACGACGATTGGCTAAAGGTCAGCAAACAAAGCGCAGCGGGCGCTCAGTCCCGGGTAAAGTGGATTGTCCAAATCCTGCTGGCACTGGTGGTCGGAATCTACCTCTGGCAATTGCCCTCCACCCGCGGCTTGGTGACCGACATCCAAATCCCCTTCTTCAAGGACCCCATCCTACGAGCCGTTCCTTGGATCGGCATTCCCCTGGTGGCTCTAACCATCATCGGCAGTTCCAATGCGGTGAATCTAACCGACGGCATGGATGGTCTGGCCATCGGCTGCACCCTGATTGTGGCCACGGTGATGCTCATCCTGACCTACCTGTCCGACAACGTGAAGTTGGCCACCTACCTTCAAATCCCCCACGTCCGTGGTGCGAGCGAACTGACGGTTGTTTGTGCGGCCTTCATCGGAGCTTCGTTGGGTTTTCTGTGGTTTAACTGCCATCCGGCCGAGGTCTTCATGGGCGACACAGGCTCGCTGGCGCTCGGCGGGGCACTGGGCATCATGGCCGTCCTCATCCATCAACCACTCGTGCTCCTCATCGCCGGCGGGGTTTTCGTAGCCGAAGCCGCCAGTGTGATGCTTCAGGTGGGCTGGTTCAAATACACCCGACGCAAGTACGGCGAAGGACGCCGCATCTTCCGCATGGCGCCGTTGCACCACCATTTCCAGAAGCTGGGATGGAAGGAATCGAAGATCGTCACCCGGTTCTACATCGCCGGAATTCTCTGCGCCGTGGTGGCGTTGAGCACCCTCAAGATCCGATGAGCGACACCCACCACAACAACCCCAGTTCCGGTCCATCCCAATCCCATGGATTACCGGCTCGAATCTCTGTCCGGATGTTCCTTGATCGCTCCGGTTTCGGTTGTTTAATGACGGCTCGTCGGCGGCACTCCATTTCCCTATCGAAACCGTGTCGCATCGCCGCGGCGATTCGTGCATACCCAGCTACAAGTCCCATTCTACCATCCACGATCCACGGTTTCGACCGAACTGGATGGGCACCGCTTTTTGGAAACAGTCCTGACAACCGTTTCCCGTCCGCGCTCAACGCGGTCATTACCCCTTTCGTCTCGACCCGGGTGGAGGACCCGGTTCGGGACGAATCCGACACAACTCCATCCTCGATCTACGACGCACCGTCTACCCGCCTAATCCCATGAGCATCCCCAACTCCCCGCTGCTGCCTGGCTCCAAACTGGAACAGGCCGCCAAGAGCAAATCCACCTTCAGCATCGCTGCCTTCATTTTCAGCGCCCACGTGGCGGTGTTCCTGGTGGTCTTGCTCAATGGTTGCAACAAGGAGAGTTCCGCCACCAATGCGGAGCCGTCCGCCGCCACCAATCAGATCGATTTGGCGGTTCAACCCGGAGCCGGCGACACCAACGCCACGGCCCTGCCCCTTGGATCGGATACCAACACCGTGGCCAACCCTCCGGGCGGCGCAGTGACCTTCCCTCCATTGGCTAGCGTGACCAACGCGCCTGTCGCTCCGCCGAACTTGGGCGTCACCCCGCCGATGGGATCTCCCACCGGTGACACGGCTGCCAATGAAGCCGCCGGTGCCGGCTCGGAATACAAGATCAAGGGCGGCGACATCGCTTACAATATCGCCAAGACCCACGGGGTCTCCCTCAAGGCGCTCAAGGATGCCAACCCGAATGTGGATCTGGGCAAGTTGAAGCCGGGTCAGACGATTCAAATCCCGGCCGCCAGCGCCTCCAACTCCAAGGCTGCGGCGACCTCGGTCAAGGCCGACTCCTCGAGCGAACCGGCTGCAACGGGTACGACCACGGCCTACACGGTCAAGGGCGGAGACACCCTCGGCAAGATCGCCAAGAAGCACGGGACAACGCCCAAGGCTATCCGCGCCGCCAATGGTTTGAGCAGCGACAAGATCAACGTCGGTCAGAAGCTCAAGATTCCCGGAAAGGGTGCGGCTGCTGAGACGGCCGAGCCGGCCGCGAAGGCCCTGACGGTGCCCGAGCCCGCTGCGCCCATCCCCGCCACCCTACCGGTGCCGGGCACGGGCCGATAAATCGGCACATCGAAGGGACGTCCGGCCTGCAGCCGGACGTCCCGACGGCTCCTGAACTGATTCCGCCATGCGTTCCACCTCCATCCTGCTGCTGCTGACGGTCAGCCTCCTGCTGGCCTTGAGTTTTACCATGCTCGCCAGTGCCGTGATGATGGAGTCGAAGTTCTCCAGTTTCGTCACCGTGCAGGCCGTGGCGATCATCGCAGGGG
>CAMATE010000269.1 GCA_945861075.1 Akkermansia muciniphila | reverse complement strand
TCGGCAGAAACTCGAATCCCTCGAAGGTCGCGACGCCGAATTGGAACGCATCCGCCAGGAACTCCAGTCCTTGGATTCCGAGCTCCGCCAGCTCGGCCAGTCTCTCTCGAAACAGCGCCAATCTGTCCTGTCCGGGTTAAATCGCGCGGCCGAGGCCGAACTCTCCAGTCTGGGTTTCCGTCAGAGCCGCTTCGAAGCCACCCTGACCCACGATCCCGACCCGGCCCAAGCCACCGAGACGGGCATGGACCGGATGGAGTTCCAATTTGCCCCCAATCCCGGCGAACCCGCCCGCCCCCTGCGAGCCATCGCCTCCAGCGGCGAACTTGCCCGCGTCATGCTGGCCCTGAAGACTGTGTTGGCCGACCAAGATGCGGTTCCCGTTTTGGTCTTCGATGAGGTCGACGCCAATGTCGGCGGCGAAACCGCCCATGCGGTCGGGCAGAAGATGGCGGCCATCGCCTCCAAGCATCAGGTGCTGTGCATCACGCATTTGGCCCCGGTGGCCGCAGCGGCTTCCACACACTATCAGGTGATCAAGGAAGTGCGCGACGGACGCACCGAATCCCACATCCAGACCCTGAATGCTTCTGAGCGAATCGCGGAACTGGGCCGAATGCTTGGGGGTGGCCCAGCAGCCCAGCGGCATGCCGAAGAACTCCTGACACCCACGGCCAAACGAGACCCCTGAAATCTCGGCCACCCTTTCTTCGATCATGCCTCCCATCCAATCGCTGACCTACACGCGGTTCAACCTGGCGCTGGCTCACTCTTGGGCCATCGCCACCGATGTGCAGTCCGGTCAGGTGCGCGGCAAGTCGGAATATCCGGTGGTGTTCGTGGTTTTGAAGGATGCCCAAGGACGGTCCGGTGTGGGAGAGGCATCTCCGTCGAGCCAGTATGGGGAGACTTGGGAAACGGTTTTCCAATTCCTGCGACAAATCGATGCCTCACGGCTCTCCTTCGACGACTTGTCGGCCTCACGGACCTATCTGGAATCACTGCCTTGCCCGAGCATGCCGGCCCGATGCGCCATCGACATCGCCCTGCTCGACGGAGCCGCCCGATCCGCTCGTCAACCACTGCACCAGTTCCTCTGCCTCGGCTATCCGGCGGCCGGGGCTCTCTCATCGTTCACCATCGGACTCGATGACCCCGATCGAATGGAAGCCAAGGCCCGAGAGGCGGCCCGCTATCCCATCCTGAAGATGAAGCTGGGGGCTCCTACCGATGTCGAGAATCTGGCCGCACTGCGCCGGGCCGCGCCCAGCAAGCTCATCCGAGTCGATGCCAATGCGGCGTGGAAAACCCGCGAGGAAGCCTTGGATCGAATTCTCGCTTTAGCCGACGACGGCAACATCGAGTTCGTGGAGCAACCCATGCCCCCAGATGCGGATGAGGCCGATGCGATTTGGCTGAAAGAGCACTCCCCCCTACCCCTCATCGGTGACGAATCGTACCAAGATGCCCGCGACGCAGAATCCTGCGCCCGGCGCTTCCACGGGGTGAATGTGAAACTGGTCAAGACCGGCGGAGTGACGGCCGCCAAGGAAGCACTCGAAGCGGCGCGACGACTGGGACTCAAGACCATGCTCGGCTGCATGATTGAGTCATCGGTGCTCATCAGTGCCGCAGCACATCTGGCTTCACTCACCGACTGGCTGGATCTCGACGGCAATGTGCTCATCACCAATGACCCGTTCGATGGCGCACAAAACCGCGACGGCCGCATCTCCTTTGACGGCGCCCCAGCCCCTTTCGGACTTCAAACCGCGGAACGCTCCAGCAGCCATCCCCGGATCCTCTGACGGTTCTGCGAACCCTCTCCAAAGGGCAACCGTTGGATTCTCCAAAACAAAACGGGCGGGAACCCTTGAAGGACTCCCGCCCGCCTGAATCTGGATTCCGGCTACTTCAGGCTTGAGCGCCCGAGGCCGTGACACCCACCAATGGGGTCACAGCACCCATGGCCGGGCGCTTGCCTTTGTGCCACCACACGACCAGCGCACTGGCGATGTAGATGGAAGAGTAGGTACCGGTGATGATGCCCACCAGGAAGGTGAACGCGAAGTCGTTGATGGCGCCGCCACCGAAGACATACAGCGAAACCGTGGCCAAGAAGACCGTTCCGGAAGTGATGATCGTACGGCTGAGGGTCTGGTTCAGCGCCCGATCGATGATCTCATTGAATGAGCCGGAGACGCCCATCTTGAGGTCCTCACGGATACGGTCGAAGATCACGATGGTGTCGTTGATCGAGAAACCGATGATGGTCAACAAGGCGGCCACGAAGGTGGCATTGAACTGCCGACCTTCACCCACGGTTCCGGTCAGGCAGTACCAACCGATGGTCATGAGGACGTCGTGCGCCACCGCAACCACTGCGGCCACCGCAAAGCTGAACTCATAGCGGAAGGCGACGTAGACCAGGATGCCAAAGAGCGACAGGACCGATGCGATGACACCGGATTTCTGAATCTCCTTACCGATGGTGGCTCCAACCGAGTCCATGCGAACCCGCTCGAATTTCGAAGCCGGGAACGACTTCTTCAAGACCTCTTCAGCCTTCAGCCCGGCATCCTTGGCAGCCGTGATGGACAGGTATTCGCGCTTGGTGCCGCCTGCTCCTTCAGTCTGGTACTGGATTCGGGTTTCACCGATGCCACCCTTGACGAGGGTCTCGCGGACCTTCTCGGTCTCGACCCGCTGCGAGAAGCGCAATTGCAGTTCATCGCCACCGGCGAACTCGATGCCCAGCATGTTGTTACCCCGAATGAAGATGCCGTAACCGATGCCCACCACGATGAGCAACCACGAGGCGACGAACGCCGGCTTAGCATAGTTCAGGAACCGGATGTTGGTACCCTTGATGATGTGCAACATCGGCAGCGACTTGATGATGTTCTTGGCGAGCAGGAAATCGAAGATCAAGCGGGTGACAACCAAGGCCGTGAACATCGACACACACAGACCGACCGTCAGTGCCACACCGAAGCCCTTGATCGGACCCGTGCCCATGATGATCAAGAGCACCGAGGAGATCAGGGTCGTCAGGTTGGAGTCGAAGATCGTTCCAAAGGCCTTGTCATAACCCGAGGCAACCGCTCCGCGGACCGACTTACCGGCCGCCAACTCTTCACGCATGCGCTCGTAAATGAGCACGTTGGCATCCACCGCCATACCGATGGTGAGCACGATGCCGGCGATACCCGGCAGGGTGAAGGTGACATCCAAGGAGCACATGACGCCCAGCATGATGAGGATATTGAGCACCAGGGCCACATTGGCGACGAGACCCGCCGTGAGGTAGTAGACGATCATGAACACCGCCACGCCACCCACACCCAGGAGCGTGGCCATCTTGCCCGAAGCGATGGCATCAGCACCCAGTGACGGATCCACGCCGCGCTCTTCTTTGACTTCCAACGGGGCAGCCAACGGGTTCTCCAGCGAAGTGGACAACTCAAAGGCTTCCTTGTCCGTGAAGGATCCGGTGATCTGACCATTGCCACCCAGAATAGCTCCATTGATGCGCGGAGCGGAAACCACTTCGCCGTCGAGGATGATCGCCAAGCGCTCGCCGATGGCCGCCTGGGTGATCTCTCCGAACAACTGCGCACCATCGGGGCGCAAGCTGAAGCTGACATACGGTGAACCCGTGGCCGGATCGTGTCCGACACCCGCGCCCTCGATGTGCTTGCCGGAGAGACCGCGCTCCGAGGTGCGCTTGACCAAGATCGGCTGCGGAATGCGCTGACCCGGCGTACCGCTGGGCACCATTTCATACAGCCTCACGTATCCCGGGGGAACCACGCCGCGGGACAACTGACCTTCGCTGTCCGGGTGAACCATGCGGAACTCGAGGAAGGCGGCCTTCTGGATTTGCGCCTTGGCCTGCAACTTGTCGGCCTCGCTCAAGCCCGGAAGCTGCACGAGGATACGGCCATTACCCGCCGGGGCGATCACCGGCTCGGACACACCAAAGCGATCAACACGACGACGCAACACTTCGACCGCCTGCTCGGCGATGAAGTCGGCGTTCATCATGGCACCGGCGTTGGTCTGGGCGCGGCTCATGTCCATCTCGAGGAGGAACTGAGTGCCACCCTGCAAATCGAGGCCCAGACGGAACTGTCCAGCCGCCGAACGCTGCACCCGGTTCAGGATGCCGCGGGTCACATCACGCTCCACGGCCGCGTTGATGTAATTGCTCGGGAAGAACGGTCGGATGTCGTTGGTGCTAATGGCCACCAAGAGGTTCGAATAGGTGATACCCGGGGCTCGGTCCGAATTGGACGCATCCAACTGCTGAGCCTTCTTGACGATCTCGTCGAACGTCTTGTTGGGGGTGGAAGACTGTTGCTCGAAGGCCTCGATGAGGTTCTTCGATGTTGGCGGGTAGATCTCGCTGACCGACCAAGCTACGACCAGCAAGATCAGGACGAGTTTCCAGAGGTGACTGCGGTTCATGGGGAAAGCGGATTAAGGAGCTGAGGTGCCGGGAACCACCTCGCCGATGGCGGCCTTGGTGACCTCGAGCTTGGACTCGCCGGAGCGAATGGTGACGGAGTTGTCCTTGATGCCCACC
>CAMATE010000268.1 GCA_945861075.1 Akkermansia muciniphila | reverse complement strand
GAGGGAGGTACGTTGATTTGATTCCAGACGGAAATGGTCTGGTTCAAGGGTTCAAGAGGGTTCAAGGGATGCAAATCACCAAAGCAGGAGAATACGGGGTTTTAGGGCTGATTGCCCTTTCTCGCCGTCCTTTGGGCGAGGTGGTCATGATCGACATCCTCTGTGAGGAAGAATGTGTCCCAAAAAGTTTTCTGGGCAAAATCTTCCAGAATCTCAGCAAGTCGGGCTTGGTGGGATCAGCCCGCGGATCTGGTGGTGGCTTCTACCTCACGCGTCCCGCGTCTGACATCACTGTGCTCGAGATTTTGGAGTCCATCGAGGGGCCTATCGCTCTACAGCGATGCCTAGAAATCGATGTGGGCTGCGAACACAGTCGTGGTTGCGCTCTGTGCGGCCTTTTGGCCGAGGCTCAGGAGCGGATGAAAGAGGTTTTTGTCGGCACAAGCTTGGCCACCTTGGCAGGACGCCATTTGCCAAACGGTTTGGTCCAACAGGCCCGGTTAGTCCGAACCCCCAAGATTTCTGTAACGGCTTCCGATGTGGTCGTTGCCCCGCTGGCTGACGGATCCGCATTGGCCCCAATTTTGAGTTGATATTAATTTTATGAGCGAAACTTACACGTTGTACAATTCCACGGTGATGGAGCACTTCATGAATCCTCGCAATATGGGGGATTTGAAGGATGCGGATGGTGTGGGTGAGGTGGGGGCTGCGGCCTGCGGAGACATCATGAAGATCTCCCTCAAGATCAAGGATGGTCGAATTGAGGACGCCCGGTTCAAGACCTTCGGCTGCGGTTCCGCCATTGCCAGTTCGAGCATGGCCACCGAACTGATCAAGGGACGCACCATCGACGAGGCGATGTCCTTCTCCAATCAAGAGGTAGTGGACGCCCTCGGTGGGTTGCCTCCGGTTAAGATCCACTGTTCGGTGCTTGCCGAGGAGGCTCTCAAGGCGGCATTGGAGGATTATGTGAAGCGAAACCCGTCCGCGGCCGCCAAGGTGGCGACGACGGATTCGGTTGCTGCTTAATTTGCTTACCTTGAGCGGCCTGCAGTCGGAGGAAGTTTCGACGACTGCAGGCTATTTTGGTGATTTGAAGCCGTTCCCGGTTCATTGCTGTTGGCTTACCTTGCTGTCGGCCCACCGGGGTTATTCTCAGCCAACTCTGCACCGTCTGATCCTCTGATTGTCCCACCCATGCGCCAGGTTTTCCTTGATCACCAGTCTTCGACTCCGGTCCTCCCGGAGGTCTTCGATGCCATGCGGCCGTACTTCACCGAGTACTTTGGTAATGCTTCCTCGCTCCACCAGCATGGCCTTCGGGTCCGGGACGCTCTGAAGCGAGCTCGCCAGCAAATGGCCTCATTGATCGGCGCCGAGAGCGAAGAGGAAATCTACTTCACCTCGGATGGCACCGAATCCTCGAACTTGGCCATCAAGGGCGCGGCCTATGCGAACGAGCGCAAAGGTAAGCACTTGGTAATTTCCGCGACGGAGCATCCGAGTGTGATGAACTCCTTGGAGTTCTTGGAAAAACAGGGGTGGACATGCACTCGAGTCGGTGTGACGCCTCAGGGGACGATTCGGTTGGACGAACTCGAGGCAGCCATCACGCCCCAGACGGTGCTCGTGGCGGTGCATCATGTGAACCACGACATTGGCACCATTCAGCCAATGCGTGAGGTGGGGCAACTCTGTGCTGCCAAAAACGTACCCCTCTATGTGGACTGTGAGGCCAGTGCCGGGTGGTTGCCCATTGATGTGAAGGAGTGGGGGGCGGCCATGGTGAGTTTCTCTCCCCATCGGTTCTACGGTCCCAAAGGGGTTGGCGTGCTCTACCGCAATCGCAAAGCTCGCATTGTCAGCGTGATCCATGGCGGTGTGCAGGAGGGAGGGCGTCGGGCTGGTACCGAGAATATTCCAGCGATCGTCGGTGGCGGAGTGGCCGCAGAAATAGCCCAGGAACGGCTCTCACAACGGGTTGCGCACGTGGCTCCGTTGCAGAAACGGCTTTGGGAAGGTCTCAAGCTGAATGTTCCTTACATCCAGCTCAACGGCCCAGAACCGGGTCCCCATCGTATTTCGACCAATTTAAACCTCTCAACCGAGTTCATCGAGGGTGAGGGGCAGTTGCTGCTCTG
The DNA here is from genome assembly GCA_945861075.1 of Akkermansia muciniphila. Classification (GTDB taxonomy): domain Bacteria; phylum Verrucomicrobiota; class Verrucomicrobiia; order Limisphaerales; family UBA9464; genus SXXZ01. The sequence continues at coordinate 2,486 of CAMATE010000268.1, read as the reverse complement.
CGACATGAACGGAATCTCCGTGGCGAGCGGATCGAGCTGCGTGAGCAAGAGTCTCAAGATCTCTCATGTCCTGGGAGCCATCGGCCTAGATCATGCGCTGGCCCAAGGGAATATCATCATGACTCTTGGCGAGGCCAACACCGAAGCCGACATTGACTACGTGGTTGAAACCTTCGCCAAGATTGCCTCCAAGCTCCGGGGGATGTCCCCGATGTGGGATGAGTTTGAACACGGTGTGATCGACTCGGTTATTGCGCCGACGGGTCGTGGAAAGTCCTTTAGTCAACATGCGGCGGAAGTGTCTGGAAAGTCGGCGCATTAGACGCGTTCGCAGATTTGAAACCCTTCGAGATCGGACCTTTTTCGCAGGCAGCTTCACTGATTTGCATAATTTGATTCCTGCAGTATCATTTTGTTTATGACCATAAACATGCCTTTGGCTCATGCTTTAACCGTGTCGGCCTTCTTGTTGGTTCCGGTTGCGGCCAGCGCCGCTACTGCCTCGGAGTTGCGAACGGGTGCCTTGAAGGTTCTAGCGCCTATTCCTGACAAAATGCCGGGTGCAGAAAACGACACCCCTGCTCGTGTAAAACTGGGTCGGGACCTGTTCTTCGAGAAGAAGCTCTCGGCCAACAATACCCAATCTTGTAACTCCTGCCATGCGGTGGATCACAACCGTGGCGGCGTCGACAACGAGCCAACCTCTCCGGGAGCCTTCGGTAAGCGGGGTGGTCGAAATTCTCCGACAGTGCTCAACGCCGGCTTCCATATCGCTCAGTTCTGGGATGGTCGCGCCAAGACCTTAGAGGATCAGGCCAAGGGGCCCGTGCTCAACCCCGGTGAAATGGGCATGCCCAGCGAGGCGGCGGTGGTCGAGAAGCTTAAAGCTGAGAAGAAGTATGTCGGAGCCTTCAAGAAGGCCTTCCCCAGCGAGTCGGATCCGCTGACTTACGACAATTTCGCTAAGGCGGTCGGCTCATTTGAGCGAACCCTTCGCACGAACGACCGATTTGATGATTTTCTAAAGGGCGACGACAAGGCACTCACCGCTGCCGAACTGAAGGGACTCGACACCTTCTTGTCCATCGGTTGCACCACCTGCCATACAGGTCCGCTCCTCGGAGGCAACGACTACAAGAAGCTTGGAATTCTCAACGCCTACGAAAACACCTCGGACAAGGGGCGCATCGAGGTGACCAAGGAAGACTACGACGAGTTTGTCTTCAAGGTGCCCAGCCTCCGTAACATCGCCCTGACCGCGCCGTATTTCCATGACGGCAGCCAGAAGACGTTGGAAGAGACGGTCCAGAAGATGGCTTGGCTGCAGTTGGGCAAGAAGCTGACGACTGAGGAAACCAGCGACTTGACGGCCTTCCTTCGGGCGCTGTCCGACAAGAAGCGCGCAGTTGTCGCGGCCAAGTGAACCGCTGACGAATTTTTTTCAGGGGTGGAGCTGTCCATTGGGATGCTCCACCCCCTTTTTACAACGGCTAAGACCCTCGTATTCGGAACAAAATCATCCATGGCAACCATTCAAGAGTCCTCCGTGATGGAGGTGCTGCGTACGGTCAAGTACCCCGGATATAGCCGGGACATTGTCTCCTTCGGATTGGTGAAAGGGGTTCAAATTGACGGTGGTGCAGTGGGAGTGCTTCTTGAATTGACCGCTCCGAACGCGGAGATCGGCAATCAAATCGCCGACGCAGCCAAGGCCGCATTGCGGGACCAGATCGAGGGAATCACCGACGTCCATGTGCAGGTGCAGGTACCGACACCGACCTCGGCAGCGTCGGCGACCTCGGCCAATACCGGGGTCCCTCAGCGCAATCGCATGCCGGGAGTTCGTCGGGTGGTTGCGGTGGCCTCGGGCAAAGGAGGGGTCGGTAAGTCCACGTGTTCGGTCAATTTGGCGTGCGCCTTGGCGCGTGCTGGATTGCGGGTAGGCCTTTTGGATTGTGACATCTACGGCCCGAGCATTCCGTTGATGATGGGTATCCAAGAGCGGCCCACGCTCACCGACGATGAGCGTTTGGTGCCACCGGTGCGCCACGGAGTGAAGCTCATGAGTATGGGCTTTCTCATTGATCCGGAACAGGCCGTCATCTGGCGTGGGCCGATGATTCAGAAAACCATCCATCAGTTTATCAATCAGGTGGCCTGGGGTGATTTGGACTACTTGTTGGTGGATCTGCCGCCAGGCACGGGCGATGCCCAGTTATCGTTGTGCCAGTCGGTGCCGCTGGATGGCGGTGTCATCATAACTACCCCGCAAGAAGCCTCTTTGGGAGTGGTCCGCAAGGGAATGTCGCTCTTTGAGAAGGTTCAGGTCCCGATCCTGGGTATCGTGGAGAACATGAGTGGTTTCCGTCTCGCCGATGGGACACGCGTGGACATCTTCGGGCATGGCGGCGGCCGTCTTGAGGCCGAGCGCAAGGGAGTGACGTTCTTGGGGGAAATCCCATTGGTTGTCGCGATCCGCGAGGGCG
>CAMATE010000267.1 GCA_945861075.1 Akkermansia muciniphila | reverse complement strand
TCGATCAACCCGGCTGCCATGAGGATGATGGCGCTCTTGTCGCTCTGTCCGGCTTGAATGGCTGGGCCGTGGTCACCGGTCACCTTGAATGCTCCCTCGCGGGTATCCATCCGGTATTTCCCCTTTTGCTTTTCGGGACCGTGGCACTTGAAGCAGGCCGACTTGAAGAGCGGATAGACCTCAGTTTTGAAGTCCACAGGTCGTTTTAGTGCGGGCGGCAGTTTGGCCAACTGAGCCGGAGGAATCGGAACCTGCGCCGCCAGCGGCAGGGTCCAGAGCCCTGACCACAGCACCATCTGGCAACCAAGGGAACTCAACCATGGGGTCATGTGGCTGAGTCTAGAGCCCGATGGCGATTGAGGGAAGGGAGAGCTGCTGGGAGGGGGGTGACAAACGGTTTTGGGACCGGTTTATCAAGGACTGGTTTGTATGGAGACCTCTTCGAGGTCGATGGCGTCTTAGAAGTCCACGGTCTCTGACCGCGGACCCCTTCAGTGGCTGCGAAGCCAGAAGTTGAGGAGCGGAATCCAGACCAGGGTCGGCAATAAATTGGCCAGAGCGGCTCGCCGGATGCCGGCGATGGCAGGCGCACTGCAAAGAATCAGGAGACTGGAAGCCAGCATCACGGAGTTGGAAATCCCTTGGGAATGCAGCCAATCCGCCGCTGACGCGGATCCAACCGTCCAGGCGGATTGCCAAAGAAGGATCACTCCCAGCACCACTAGGGACAGGCTCCATCGAATAGGGGACAGGCTCCGAACCCATGCGTGGAGCGCTATGGCATCCAGGGCCGATTTGAGGGCGAGCCCGATCCATCGATGTTCCAGGCCGTCTTGGATGGCTGCTGGGATGAGCAGCGGGTTCAAGGCCAGGAGAACCCCCATGGCCAGCGCGCCAGAAAAGCGGATCGGTTTTCCTGATGGAGTGGGGAGGTGACTGGAAAGAGCACGCCCCCAGAGGTCGAGCCTTCGCTGCAGCCCGAGAATTCGGCCGGTCAAATTTCCCAACAGGAGGCCCACCACCGCAATCCCGAGAAAACGGATCGCTCCTGAAATGGGGTGCGGCAGGGTGTGAGCGATCCCGGTTCCGCCGATGAGCAACGCCAATCCGGCCGCCCCCCAACGGAACCGCCCTGAGTTGGGCGGCGGATTCTCGGTGCCGTGGGACCGTCGAGCCCAGAGGAGGGCCCCGACTCCGGCGGCTGCGTTGATCCAAGTGCCCAGCACTGCTGGTGAGGATCTCTGGAAACGATTCAATCCGCAACCCGCCTGCAGAACGGTGGATTTGAGGAATCGGCTGATTGTCGCGAAATCCACTTGCTCCGAGATTACAAATGGTTTTCTTAGCCGGCTCGCATGCGGTGCGCACGGTGTCTGCGTGAGATCGAGTGCGAGCAGAGACAATTTCGAGAATCCATGAATCCGGCTCCCCGTCCCCCAGGTCCTCCGCGATCCCTTGGCTCCAAGGCGCTGGTCCCGGTCAACTTCATCTGTTTGGCCCCTCAGGCTCAGAAAGTGGCCGTGGTGGGTGAATTCAATGCCTGGAATCCGGAGACCCACCCCATGACCCAGGCGTTTGATGGTTCCTGGCAGGCGTCCGTGAGCATTCGTCATGGTCATCACCAGTATGCATTTTGGGTGGATGGAGTCCTGCAGGTGGATCCGAGGGGGCAGGGAATCAGCCGCAATGCGCAGGGGCAACGGGTGTCCCTTCTGGCGGTGAGCTGAATCCTCTGCATCGGGGAGATGGAACTTTCGGCGCGCGCCGGTTATCCAAACGGCACGCGACATGGCGCAATTCAACTATAAGGCACGACGGCGTTCGGGAGAACTCGTCGAAGGAGTCCTCGAGGCCGGGGATCGGGCGGCTGCCGTGGCGCAAGTCGAACGGTTGGGGGTCATCCCGGTTTCCGTGGTGCAAGGCAAGGGTTCGGCCAAACCGGCGAAGTCCACGGCATCGGTGGGTTCCCCTGCGGCGCGCGCTGCGGCACAAGGTTCCGAGGCCGGATTGAGTCGGCTCTTCGCCCGCAGTCCCAAGCGGCCCGGACTGAAGGAGTTGGCCATGTACACCCTGCAATTGGCCAACTTGTTGCGGGCCGGCATGCCTCTCACCATGGCCTTGCGGAGCATGGAAAGCCTTTCCTCCAAGGGCATCCCCGGTGAGGCCAGCCGCCAGCTCAAGCAAGATGTGACCGAGGGTCGCAGCCTCTCTGACGCCATGGCCCGTCAGAACCACATCTTCCCCGATTTGGTCATCAACATGGTTCGGGCCGGAGAGCAGTCCGGTGCATTGGAGGAAGTGCTGCGCCGGCAAGCGGCCCACTTTGACCGTTTTGCCGAGGTTCAATCGAAGTTCAAGTCGGCCATGATTTATCCGGCCGTGGTGTGCGTCGTGGGCGGAGCGCTCGTGATCTTTTTCATGACGGTCATGTTGCCGAAGTTCATGACCCTCTTCGACAACACCAAGATCGAACTTCCGGCGATGACCAAGATGCTCATCGCCATCAGTGGTTTTCTCAGTGGCTATTGGTGGGCATTGCTGCTGGCTGGCGGTGCAGCCGTGGTCGGTTTCCGACGTTACCGAGCCAGCAAGGTCGGTCGCGAGACCCTGGACCGTTTGGTGATGCGCCTGCCGGTGATTGGCAAGGTGGTGCGGCTTAATCTCTTCGGTCAATTTGCCCGCACGCTTTCCACCTTGTTGCAAAACGGCGTGCCGGTGTTGCAGGCGCTGCGTATCACCGAACAGGTCATGCCCAATGTGGTCATTCAAGAGGCCATCGCCCGGACTCGGGAGGGTGTCACCGATGGCAAGACCTTGGCCCAACCTCTGGCCAAGAGCCGGCTTTTCCCGCAGCTGATGATCGACTTGATTAAGATTGGCGAAGAGACCGGCGATGTGCCCGCCGCCCTGTCCAATGTGGCCGACACCTACGAAAACGACCTCAATGTCGGTTTGACGGCGATGACCAACCTCATCCAACCGGTGATCATCGTGGCCATCGCTTTCGTGGTGGGTTTCATGTTGCTGGGGGTGATGTCCGCAATGTTCAAGATCACCGAGAGCATTTCCACACGGTGAGCGCCTGAAGTGATGAGGACGGCCTTCCACATCGGGTCCAGAAACCGTGCCGCCCGCGCGGCCTTCACCATGATCGAACTGGTGGTGGCGGTGATGCTGGTGGCCGTGATGATGTTCGTGGCCGTCCCCCGATTCATGGCCAATAAAAAGAGTGCGATGGCCGAGACTCTCGAGGTGATGGAGTCCGCCTGCAACGAGGCCCGGGCGCGGGCCATCATGGGCAATCGGCCCATGCAGGTGGTGCTCTATGGGGCCGAGGGCAGGGTTCTGGTCGAACCCGCTCCCGAAGGCGTGATGGGAGCCACCAACGGGGTGTCCATGGCCTCCTTCGATCGGCTCCGGGATTCGCAGGATATGCAATCGGGCCCGATGTCCAAGCCGCCTTTCAACGGTCAACTCAATGACGATGTCGCGTTCCGGAGTTTGTTGGTGAACGGGCAGAACATGATGAGTTCTTCACTGGCTGCGATTCGTTTCTTTCCCAATGGCACCAGCGACGCAATGAGTGCTGAACTCAGTTGGCTCAAAGGAGGACTCGAGGTGAAGCGACTCACCTTGGAGGTCATCACGGCACGCCTTTCCATTGAGGATCTCCGATGAGGTGTCACCCTGTCCCATCAGCCGGCCCAGGACAATCCAGCGAGGCCTTCACGCTCATCGAAGTGGCAGTCGCCTCGGCCATCATGGCGTTGGCGCTCTTCGGGTTCATTTCGGTGTGTTCCACCGCGCTCAAATCGGCCAAATCTCTCAATCGGGTCGAGGTGGACGCCAGCAGTTTGGCGGCGGAATTGTCCATTTCCAACCGCCTGGAAGAAATGTCCGACAATGGCGACTTCGGCAAACTCTACCCCGGATACCAATGGAGCCGAACGGTCTATGAAGTCGGGACCAACGGCCTCTTCCGCGCCGATTTTGTCATTGTCGGCGGACCCAAGGGATCCGAGCGGCGCATGAGCGTGCTCCTTTTCCCCAAGCAATACGTCCAGGGGGCGGGTCGATGAAAGCGTTGTGGCATTCCGGGAGGCGGAGCCTCCGACGCGCGGGATTTACGGTGATGGAGGTCATGGTGGCCATCTTCCTCTTCGCCCTGATCCTCATGATGATCTACTCGACCTGGAGACTGATCTTCCAGAGTTCGCAGGCGGCGATCCGTTCCACCACCGATTCCCAGCGGTCGCGAATGGCCATGCGCACGGTGGAGGACGCCCTCGTCTCGGCCACCATGTTCGCCTCGAATCCGCGCCTTTATTTTTTCCAGGCCGACACATCGGGCCAATTCGCTGCGGTGAGCTTCGCGGCAGACCTCTCGGATTCCTTTCCCAACAGCGGGATGTTCGGTGGAGAGCGGCTCCGCCGGGTTAGTTTCTATGTCCCTCCCGGAGGGAATGATTTGGTGCTGGAACAGAATTCACTTCTGGCCGACTTCGAGCAGGGTGGAGAGCCGGCCAGTATCGTCTTGGCCCGAGAGGTCCAATTGTTCCAACTGGAGTTCTGGGACGGTCAGCAGCGGGACTTTGTTGAGGAGTGGCTGTCGACCAATCAGTTGCCGGTGATTGTCCGGGTGACCT
>CAMATE010000266.1 GCA_945861075.1 Akkermansia muciniphila | reverse complement strand
TCCCTCGATCAGAAGGCCTTTCAGGAGTTCGCCGACAAGAAGTTGGTTTTGGTGGAGGTCGATTTTCCGAATGGCAAGAAGCAGACCGAGGCCGTGAAGAAGCAGAATGACGATCTCCAGAAGAAGTACAACGTGGAGGGTTATCCCACCTTCGTTCTGGTCGATGGCGACGGCAAGGAACTCGGACGCCATGTCGGCTATCTCAAGGGAGGACCTTCCGCTTTCGTCCAGAAAATCGAGGGTTGGACCAAGGCTGGAGCCAAGAAGTAAGCCGAACGATTGAACCTGCGGATCCAGTTTCTATTGCCGCAGGGTATTTTCGGGGTTTAGGAACGGGATTTCGCCGCAGGATTTCAATGGAAGATTACGCTTCCACTGAAATCTGCCTCAAGGCCTCGAACAAGACGATCGCCACGCAGTTGGACAAGTTGAGCGATCGGGCCTCGGGATTCGTCATGGGGATGTCCAGCCAGTGTTCGGGATGTTCCTGGAGCAATCGTTGGGGCAACCCGGCCGTCTCTCGTCCGAACACCAAGTAATCTTCCGGGGCGAATCTCGCTTCGGTGTACCGACGAGGGGCACCTTGTTCGACAAACCACAGTCGACCGCCCTCGGGTAGACTGGCCTGGAAATCCTGCCAGTGGGGCCAGCGTTTCCAAGTGACCAGTTTCCAGTAATCCATGCCGGCCCGGGCCAACCGCTTGTCGTCGATCTCAAATCCCAGAGGTTCGATGAGATGCAGGGTGGAGCCGGTGGCCGCACACAACCGGGCAATGTTGCCGGTATTCGGCGGAATTTCGGGTTCGACGAGGACGATGTTCACAGGGCGCAGGACTGTCTGAAACTCACCGTGACCGATTCGCACCGGCCGCGGCAATCCGCAATAGCCTCTCTTGGCGCTTGCCCCGGTGGTTCCGGGTTGGATTATCCGCGCCGCATGTCTGCCGATTCTGCCCCAAAGCCCGCACCGTTCTGGAGCACGCCGGAGTTCCCGCGAGTGCTTCCCTTTGTCGTGTTTCTGCTCATAGGGAGCCTGGCCGGGAAACTCTTCCCCGGTTCGGAATATTGGCTGTATGCCCTGAAGACCGTTGCCGTAGCCGGGATCGTCTGGGCGCTGCGTGGGCGATTGCCCGAGATGCGCTGGCAGGTGAGTGCGGCCGCCGTTGGTGTCGGAGTGTTGGTTGCCGTGATATGGATCGGGTTGGACGGGCGTATCCCATCCCTGTCGGCACTCTATGACCGGATTTCGAGCCTTTGGACCGGTCGAGCGCCGGAGCCTCAGCCGGTGGATCCGCCGTGGAACCCGCTGGCGTTCTTCAAGGATGCTCCGGCATTGGGTTGGGGTTTTCTGGCCATTCGCGTGTTGGGACGCTCGCTGCTGGTGCCCATGATTGAAGAGGTGTTCTACCGTTCCTTTCTGTATCGGATGATTGTCCGTCCGGATTTTCTCGAAGTGCCCCTGCGCGCCTGGAATCCCATGGCCTTCGCCGGCACGTGCCTGCTCTTTGGATTGAGCCACCCCGGTCAATGGTTGGCGGCCATTGCTTGCGCGGCGTTGTATCAAGGGTTGGTGCTGCGCTACGGACGACTGGGTGATGCGATGGTGGCTCATGGTGTGACCAACGGGATCATCAGCGTGTATGCCATCACCACCGGTCAGTGGCAGTTCACCTGATCGGATCCCATTCGCGATTTCGTCCGAGCATGGACTCCCCATCAACCATTCCCACCACGGAGGTCTCATCTCCGGCCTGGATGGGCTTTCGGAGCGATTCCCTGCCGCCCTGTGTGGTCTTTGAAGATGAAGACCTGCTGGTCGTGAACAAACCACCGGGTTGGAACACCCATGCGCCGAGTTCCTATGCCGGTGAGGGTTTGTATGAGTGGCTTCGAAATCGGGAACCCCGATGGGCCGATTTGGCCCTCTTGCACCGTCTCGACAAGGAAACGTCCGGGCTGATGGTCTTTGGGAAGACACCCTTGGCCAATCGATCGCTGACGCAGCAGTTCGAACAGCGTCGGGTGGAGAAGGTCTACCGACTGCGCACCGCGCGCACCGTCCCGGACGTCGAGTGGACGGCCGATGCTTCGGTGGTGAGAGCGGGCGATCGCTATGTGGCCCGACCCTGCGCCGTCGGCTTGGATCCCGCGGAGACGCGGTTCCAGCGGGTGGCACAAGGCAATGGATGGACGGAGTGGGAGGCTTTTCCACGAACGGGACGAACTCATCAAATCCGAGTCCACGCGGCCCATGGCGGCATGCCTCTCTTGGGGGATTCACTGTACGGAGGCGCTCCCGCCGGGCGGCTGCACTTGGCGGCTTATCGACTGAGCTTTGAGCACCCACGGACGGGCGTGCCCGTGAGTTGGTCGGTCGAGCCGCAGTGGGATCTCGACGCTCGGAGCCTATTGCGACGAGCCGTTATCTCGCCGACCGAGACGGATGCGTATCGATGTCGGCACGGAGCCTCGGATGGCTCTGGTGTCGGGCTTTATCTGGACGCGCTGGGGCCATTTCACTTGCTGCATAGCGATCCAGAAGGCGATGCGGGTATTGATGAGCGTTTCGATGTGGGCTCAGGCATCGAGGCGGCCCACTTGTATCACCGGCGACTGAATCGGCGGGTGGGTTTTTCCGGTACCGAGGAGAATTGTCCCCGCTGGATTCGGGGCGATCACGCTCCGGAGGCCTTCACGATTCGGGAGAATGGGGTTCGTTATGAGTTGCGGTTCGACTCTGGATACAGCGTCGGTCTTTTTCTGGATCAGCGGGACAATCGCCGCCGCCTCCTCACTGGCCATGTCGCTGCCGGTTTCCCGTTGCATGGAGTTCCGGTTCCCAAGGCTGAAATCCTCAACTGCTTTGCCTACACCTGCGCCTTCAGTGTTTCTGCGGCGTTGGGTGGGGCCAGGACCACGAGTTTGGACTTGTCCCGCAAATACCTGGACTGGGGGCGTCGCAACTTTGAACTCAATGGTCTGAACCCGGCGGAACACGATTTCATCTTTGGGGATGTTTTTGATTGGCTCCGGCGTCTGGGTAAGAAGGGGCGGATGTTCGATGCCGTGCTCCTGGACCCACCGACGTTTTCACGGTCGAAAGAACGTGGAGATTTTCGGGCCGAGCGTGATTACGGAGCCCTCGCGGCATCGGCCGCTGCGGTGGTCAAACCGGGCGGCGTCCTCTTTGCCTCAACCAATGCAGCCCGTTTGGAACCCGAAGTGTTTCTCAGCCAAATCCGTTCCGCCTTGGCGCAGGCGGGGCGACGCGTGTTGTTGGAGCATTATGTGCCTCAGCCGACCGATTTCCCCATTTGCCGTGAAGAACCAGCCTATTTGAAGACGGTGTGGATGCGGGTGGGCTGATGACGGACTCGGTTAAGATCGTTGTCCAAAAGCGTCCCTGTATTGCCACTGACTCGTTGCTCCCTATAGTCTCACTCAATGGCAGAGAAGACGTTGGTGGAGATTCCGGTCGCCCAGAGGGAGTTGTTCGACAAGGGGTTGGCCGCCCTCCAGAAGAACAATCTCGATTATGCAGTGACGTTGTTTGTTCAGGTGTTGAAGTTGGAGCCAGGTTTTTATGAATGCCGCGAGGCACTTCGCGCTGCACAACACAAGCGGGCAGGGAACCGTGGTGGAGGGTTGTTCAAAAAGTGGCTGGGCTCTGCCAATACACTGACCTCCGGAAGGCTGGCACTCCGCTCAAACCCATTGGAGGCGATTCTCATCGCCGAGGAGGCGCTCAATCAAGACCCCTCCAATATGCAGGCCCACGACTTGTTGGCAGATGCCGCTTTGCAGGCTCATTTGCCGAAGACGGCGCTGCTGTCCCTCGAGGTGGCCTTCAAATCCAGTCCTTCTGATCGGAAGTTGGCGGAGAAACTGGTGGAGGCTCATACCCAGTTGGGCAACCAAGCCCGGGCCGAAAAACTATTACGCGACCTTCTGGTTGGGGATCCGGGAAACCCGGCTCTCAACGAACGACTCAAGAACCTGCTGGCCTTGCGCACCCTCAAGGAAGGGGGATACGAACAGCTTTCCAGTGGTACCGGTAGCTACCGCGATGTCTTGCGTGACAAGGAACAAGCCAAGTCGTTGGAACAAGAGCACCGCGAGGTGAAGGATGTGGATGTGCTTGAGCGCCTCATTGCCGAGCAAGAAGTGCTTCGGGTGGCCGATCCTGCCAATCCGCGGGTCCTGCGCACTTTGGCCGACCTTTGCCTGAGGAAATCAGATTTTGATCGAGCTATCGGGTATTTCGAAGCGGTGTTGGCGGTGACGGGCATGAATGATCCGCTCATCCTTCAATGCATCCGGGATGCGCGCGTGGCTCAATTTGGTGCGACCGAAAAGACCTTGGATGCCCAGACCGAAGACGGTCAGAAGAATTTGGAGTCCCTGCGCGCACAGCGTCAGGATTATCTGTTGGAGGATGCAAAACGTCGGGCTGAGGCCACCCCGACCGACTTGTTGGTGCGTTTCGAGTTGGGTGAACTTCACTTCAAGGCGGGGCGTTTGGGTGAAGCCATCGCCGAATTGCAGAAGGCTCAGAACAATCCCAACCGACGGATTGCAGCCATGGGGTTGCTGGCCCGGGCCTTTTTTCAACGCGGGATGAATGACATGGCGGCAAGAAAGTTGCAG
>CAMATE010000265.1 GCA_945861075.1 Akkermansia muciniphila | reverse complement strand
TGGAGGCGTTGATCTGCCCATTGGGTCAGGGACGGATTCACCTTCGGCACCACACTGCAGAAACACAGAGCGTCCGGAGTTCGTCGCGGCAACAGCGCCTCCAGCAAGGCTGGAGCTGTTCCATCCGACCAGGCCAAAGTGGGTATATCCCCCAAGGTTCGGAGGCTTCGGGCGCTGCCCAGACCGACATGGGTGTGGGTATTGCCGACGTCGAGCAGGAGCATCATGGCGTCGGCCCTTTCGCCAACGAAACGTCGCCGCCGATGATGTGCTCCAAGCGCCCATGATCGGTTCGAACCAAGAGCGCACCGTCTTCATTGAGCGATTCAGCCCGGCCGATGATCACGCGGTCTGCCATTCGAATCGTGACCCGTTGACCCAGGGTGCTGCAGCGCCGCATCCACTCATCGCTGATTTCGTGGAAATCACCCCGACGGAGGCGTGCGTAAGCGGTATCCAATTCCGACAGGACCGTGGCGGCCAGATCGGCCCGATCAAAGGTTCGCCCGCCCTCAATGCGCAGCGAAGTGGCGATGGACTGCAAGTCTTCCGGCATTTCCTCGGAAGTCAGATTCACATCGATTCCGATGCCCAATACGACGTGCCGGATGTGGTCTAACTCGGCTCCCAGTTCCAGCAAAATGCCGGCGACCTTGCGTGTGCCGAAGACGATGTCATTGGGCCACTTGATGTCGGGCTTCAATCCGGTGTGGCGCTCAATCCCGCGGGCCACGGCGACGGCGCTGACTACGGTTAATTGGGTAGCGGCTGCCGGTGGGAGTTGTGGACGCAGCAGGACTGAAAACCAGAGTCCCTTGCCGGAAGGGGAGATCCATTGGCGGCCGAGGCGTCCTCGACCACGGGTTTGCGATTCGGCAAAGACAACGATGCCTTCTCGGACGTCGTCGCGCGCCAACTTCTCGACCACATCGTTGGTCGAAGCGGTCTCCTGAAAAACTTGGACATCCCTTCCGATGGTGCGGCCGGGTCCCAGTCGGGCTAGCAGGTCGTCGGCATGGAGGCGGTCAGGGGAAGAGCGCAGTTGGTAGCCGTGGTGCGGGCTGGCCTCGATGTCGTAACCCGCCTTGCGCAGCTCTTCGATGCGGGACCAGATGGCCGCTCTTGAGACACCGAGATCCTTGGCCAGCGTGGCTCCGGACACGCCGGCCTCACCGGCAGTCCTCATGGCGGCCAAGATGCGTGCGTCAGGGTTCACGGCAGGAAATCCAGGCCGATGTCCACGGCGCGGGCTGAATGAGTGATGGCTCCGACGGAAATGAAATCAACTCCGCTCTCCGCCACCCCACGAAGGGTCCCCTCGTTAATGCCCCCGCTGGCCTCTGTTTGGCAGCGCCCCGCGATGCGTTTCAGGGCCTCCCTCAGCATTTCCGGCGGCATGTTGTCCAACAGAATTCCGTCGGCACCCGCCTCCGCCGCGCGCTGGGCTTGATCCAGGGTGTCGGCTTCGACTTGAACGAACAGGGTAGGGAACTGGGAACGGGCTCGTCGAACAGCGGCGGTCACGGGATCCGGGCTGGCGTCAGCCAAGGCTGCGAGGTGGTTGTCCTTGATGAGAATCCGGTCGTGAAGCCCCATCCGATGATTCACTCCTCCACCACAGCGGACGGCGTATTTCTCGAATCGACGCCAGCCGGGTGTGGTTTTCCGCGTGTCCAAGATGCGAGCGCCGGTGCCGTCTACGGCCCGGACATAGCGGGAAGTTGCGGTGGCCACGCCGGAGAGGCGTTGGACGAAATTCAGCGCCACACGCTCCGCCGACAGTAGGGCTCGGGCCGGACCGGAAACCTCCAGCAAGGTGGTTCCTGGGGTGCACGAGTGACCGTCTTCCACGCACTGGCGGATCCGGGCGTTGGGTGCCAGTTCCCGGAAAGCCATTTCGGCAAAAGCCAGGCCGGCAACGGTGAGGCATTCCCGGGCGTTCATGCGGGCCGTGGATTCCGCCTCGGTCGGGATGCAGGCGAGGCTGGTGGCGTCGCCACAGCCGAGGTCTTCCTCCAGTGCCTGAATGACGGCCGCTCGAATCAGTTGACGATCCAAATGCTCCACGGGGTGAGGCTGCAAGAGTCCGTATCGGAGGCGCAACCGACAAAGCGGGTCCATCCGGCGGCTGGGTTTGAGAATGGTTGAAAAACAATGGGGCACCGGGTCTTGAGACTCGGTGCCCCGTCGGCGGGATGTGTCAGCAGTTCGGGTTACTGGAGCGCCTCGAACACCTTGCCCACCATGTCCTTGCTCGGGGTCAGGGTCTTGGAACCCGGCTTCCACTTGGCCGGACAGGCTTGTTCCGGATGCCGCACCAAGTAGGCGTTGGCTTCCATTTTCCGGAGCAATTCGGAGGCGTCACGGCCCACGTTGTAGAAGTTGATCTCGCTGGAGACCAAGGTTCCCTCGGGATTGATGATGAAAGTGCCGCGCAGCGCCAGACCGCTGTTGCTGTCATAGACTCCGAAAATCCGGGAGACGGCTCCGGTCGGATCGGCGGCCAAGGGATATTTCACGTCGGCCAACAGTCTCTCGGAGTGGCGCCATGCGAGATGGGCGAATTTGGTGTCGGTGGAAACGCCGTAAACATCGCAACCGAGTTCCTTTAGCTTGGAGTGAACTTCGGCCAAGTCGGCCAGTTCGGTGGGGCAGACAAAGGTGAAGTCGGCCGGGTAGAAAACCAGCACGGTCCAGCGTCCGCTCTGCCTGGCCGCCTCGAGTGAAAACTTGCCGAACTCGCCCGCGGCGGGGTCGTAGGTTTCCATCTCAAAGTGGGGCACGTTCTGGCCGACTCGCAGGGTAATCTGTTCGCTCATATCAAATGGGTTGGAGGATGTGCTTCCGGTTTGATGACCGGGAGCTGCAAACTGGTAGCATTTTCTGTCACAGGTGCAATCGGATGAAGTGCTTTTTTGACGGATCCGGTATGTGGAATAAGATGGACTCATGATTCCACTGTTGTTGGGCCTGCCGCTGCTTTGTGTTTCCTTGGCTGCCGCAGAGCCTTGGAATCAATGGCGGGGCCCCACTCGCGATGGGCAGGTTTCTGGAGCCTCGTGGCCTTCCCGACTGGACGAGGGCTCGTTGAAGCGGCGTTGGCGCCTGCCCTTGGGCCCCAGTTATTCGGGTCCTGTGATGAACTCGGATCAGTTGTTCACCACCGAGACCGTCGACAAGAAACGGGAGCGGGTTACCGCCCTCCGGCGTTCCGACGGCTCCGTCCTCTGGACGCGCGACTGGGAAGGATCCATGTCGGTGCCATTTTTTGCACGATCCAACGGCGATTGGATCCGGGCCACGCCCACCCTGGACGGAGAGACTTTGTATGTGGCCGGCATGCGTGATGTGCTGGTCGCCCTCAACACGACCGATGGCTCTGAGCGGTGGCGGTTGGACTTCGTAAAACGCTTCGGGTCCGATTTGCCGACCTTTGGCTTCGTTTCTTCACCGTTGGTCGACGGAGACAGTCTTTACGTTCAAGCAGGGGGTGGCGTGGCCCGGTTGCGGAAGTCCGACGGTCAGGTGGTTTGGCATGGGGTGAAGGATGGAGGCGGCATGATGGGGAGCGCCTTTGGTTCTCCGGTTATCCTGACCCTGGCCGGAAAACGGCAATTGGTGGTGCAGGCACGGACCCAGTTGATTGGGGTGAGTCTGGAGGACGGATCGGAACTCTGGTCCCTCCCCGTCGAGTCGTTCCGTGGAATGAACATCCTGACCCCGACCTTCGCCGGGAAAGATCGGCTGTTTACTGCGACTTACGGGGGCAAAACCCTGGGGATTGATATCCGCTCCGAGCAGGGACGGTTTCGAGCGGTGCCTGCTTGGGAGTACAAGGCGCAGGGCTACATGACTTCGCCCATCATCCATCAGGGACACGCCTACCTCCAGTTGCGCAGCCAGCGGGCACTGTGCATCGAGTTGGCGACCGGTCAGGAAAAATGGACCACGGGAGAAAGTTTTGGAAAGTACTGGAGCATGGTGGCCCAAGGCGACCGTATCCTCGCACTCGACGAGCGCGGGGAGTTGATCTTGTTCCGTGCGACGCCGGAAAAATTTGACGTCCTGTCTCGTCGCAAAGTGTCCGATTCAGACACTTGGGCCCATTTGGCGGTGGATGGGTCCGCCGTGTACGTTCGTGAATTGAATGGACTCAGCGCCTGGGATTGGACCGGTGGCGCCCTGAAATGACCGCCGGGTTTGTCAGAAGATGCTGCCCGCGGCCGTGCCAATGACCTGAAGAGGGCCAGCGTCCTCGAGGGTCTCGGTCGCTTTCTCAACCTTTTGTAGTGTCAGCTTCAGGTTGCGCAGGAAGGCGTCGTCGTTGATGAGTTGCCCCACCGTGCCATTGCCGCGATTGAGCTTCTCGGCCACTTCCCGAAGATTGGTGAGCATGTTGGTGGTCTCACGGAACAGTGAGTCATCCACCATGAGGCGACCAATGGTGCCTTTGCCCGAGTTCATGTCGGACACCATTTGTCGGGTGGTGGAAAGGGTGACCTTTAAGTCTTCGGTGGAGGCAATGAGGTTGGTGACGGCCTGAAGGGTGTGGACGTACAGCGTGTCTTCCTTCATGAGACGGCCGAGAGTTCCTTCCCCCTTGTTCATGCCGGTGGTCATGCTGTCGATGTTGCCCAGAATCGAGGCGATGC
>CAMATE010000264.1 GCA_945861075.1 Akkermansia muciniphila | reverse complement strand
GCGCCCAAACCGGGAGGATCGGAAGGCCGGCAGCGGCCCCCAAGACAAAGCGACGACGGTTCATAGGAGAGTCCCGAGAGCAAACTCCCTGCCCCCTCATGAGTCAATGCCCCGGGCGGATCTTGATCAGATCCGACCCGGCGACCTCTTCTTGACCGTGAGAACCGTCCACGAACCTGATCAAGGCAGGAACGAGCAGATGTACTCGCAAATACCGCTCGAAACCTCGATGTCGAACCCGGACTTGGCCGGGACATCAAAGTAAGATCCCGCCGCCACCGTCCGGGTCTCCTGGGTGCCATCCAGACGGATGACGCATTGTCCGGCCACGATCTCCATCCGCTCGGCCAGATCCGTTCCGAAATGGAACTTCCCGGGGTAAATCAACCCCAGGGTCTTTTTGGTACCGTCCGAAAAACGGATCGTGTGGGACACCACTTTGCCCTCGAAATAGACGTTGGCCTTGGCAACAGCAGTGACGTTGTTGAATTCGCTCGGAATCGACATCCCGGAGAAACTGGCCAAAGCCGCGTCCGCCATCAATCGCCAAGTCACAAACGGCCTCATCAGGATAATCCCGATAAAACCGGTTGTGTTTATGTATTTACAATCGTCGGACCGGCTGAATAGCCTATTTCCGACACAGAGACATGGGCCAAAAACGATTCAATGTGCTACCGGGTTTCGGGCTGACGATGGGCTACACCCTCGCCTACCTGAGCCTGGTGGTCCTGATACCCTTGGGGGGATTGTTGATCCGGGTCAGCGCCATGAGTTGGGCCGAGTTCGTCCGGGTTGCCTTCAGCGATCGCGCCTTGGCGGCCTATCGGCTCACCTTCGGAGCATCTTTCCTCGCCGCGTCGATCAATGCCGTGCTGGGCACGCTGCTGGCGTGGGTATTGACGCGTTACCACTTTCCCGGCCGGAAGTTCTTGGACGCCTTGGTGGATTTCCCCTTTGCGCTGCCCACAGCGGTCGCCGGTCTCACCTTGGCCCATTTATTTTCCCAAACCGGTTGGCTGGGGCAATTCCTGGTCCCTCTCAATATCCGTTTGGCCTACACCACTGGGGGCATCGTCATGGCCCTGACCTTCGTCAGCCTTCCCTTCGTGGTTCGGACCCTGCAACCCGTGCTGGAGGAATTTGAAGTCGAACTCGAGGAGGCTGCAGCCACATTGGGAGCCGGTCGCTGGTGCACCTTTCGCCGAGTGGTTTTCCCGGCGCTCCTACCGGCTTTGATGACCGGCTTCGCCTTGGCCTTTGCCCGTGCCGTGGGTGAGTACGGTTCGGTGATCTTCATTTCCACCAACAAGCCGTACGTCTCGGAAATCGCCCCTCAGGTCATCATGGGCTGGTTGGATCAATTCGAATATGCGAACGCCATGGCCGTGGCCGTGGTCATGCTCAGCGCTTCATTCGCCATCCTCGTCACCATCAACCTGCTCGAACGCTGGGCGAGCCGGTTCCAACGCTGATCATGGCCGGAAGCATTCCCAAAGGCCCAAAAGTGGCCATGAACACCAAGTCCCGCCGGGGCATCGAGGAACCGCCGGTCATTCGCAGAATCCTCATCGGCATCGCCGTGACCTTTGTCGGCGTTTTCCTGCTGCTGCCCCTGGCCAACGTGTTCGCTCAAGCGCTGGCCAAGGGATGGTCGGCCTATGTCAACGCCTTGCGTGAGGCCGACACTCGGTCCGCCGTGCTGCTGACTCTGTTGGTGTCGGCGATATGCGTGCCCCTCAATCTGGTTTTCGGCGTGGTGGCTGCATGGGCGGTGGCCAAGTTCCAGTTTCGCGGCAAAGCCCTGTTGATCACCTTGATTGACCTCCCCTTTTCGGTCTCACCGGTGGTGTCCGGTTTGATTTACGTCGTCATGTTCGGGGCCCAAGGCTTTCTGGGACCTTGGCTCGATTCCAAAGACATCCAGATTATTTTCGCGGTCCCGGGCATCGTTTTGGCCACCTTGTTCGTCACCTTCCCCTTCGTGGCCCGGGAACTCATCCCGCTGATGGAGGCCCAGGGCAGCGATGCTGAGCAAGCCGCCCTCACCCTCGGAGCCACCGGATGGCAAACCTTCTGGCATGTCACCCTACCATCGGTGAAGTGGGGATTGCTGTATGGAGTCATCCTGTGCAATGCACGCGCGATGGGCGAATTCGGAGCCGTCTCGGTGGTGAGCGGCCACATCTCCGGAGTCACCGAGACCATCCCGTTGCGTATCGAAAAACTGCACCAATCGTTCCAGTCGGTGGCCGCCTTCAGCGCCGCCAGCCTTCTGGCCATCCTGGCCCTCATCACCCTCGGCTTGAAAACTTGGCTCGAACGCCGCCAATCCGCTGAACACGCCCTGGGCCAATCCGACTCTCCTTCCAGCCATGAGCATTGAACTACGTCAGGTGTCCAAACGCTTCGGCGGCGTGAGCGCCGTTGAAGACGTCTCATTGACCGTTGCCGATGGCGAACTCGTCGCCCTCCTCGGTCCGAGCGGTGGCGGCAAGACCACCGTGCTGCGGATGATCGCCGGTTTGGAGGTACCCACCTCTGGCGACCTGTTAGTCCGTGGTGTGCGCGTCAATGATGTGCCGGTCCAGAAGCGCAACATCGGATTCGTTTTCCAGAGCTATGCGCTCTTCAAAACGATGAGCGTGTTCGACAACATCGCCTTTGGCCTCAAGATCCGGAAGACCCCGCAGGCGGAGATCGAAGCCCGCGTGGCAGAACTCCTGAAACTCTTCGGACTCGACGGACTCGGACGCCGCCTGCCTCACCAATTGTCCGGTGGCCAGCGACAACGCGTGGCCATCGCCCGGGCTCTGGCTCCCCGCCCCTCGGTGCTGCTGCTTGATGAACCCTTCGGTGCCGTGGACGCCAAGATCCGCCAGGAACTGCGCGAATGGTTGGTCCGCCTGCACCGCGAACTCCATGTTACCACCATTTTCGTCACGCACGATCAGGAGGAGGCCATGGAGGTCAGCAATCGGATCGTGATCTTCAGTCGGGGACGCTTGGAACAAGTTGGAACCCCGCGCGAAGTGTATGAGCAACCGAAGAATGAATTTGTGGCGCGCTTCATCGGGGTGCTGAACGTCCTGGAACTGACCGTCCAGAACGGGGCAGCCCGCCTCAACGAATTGAGTTTCCCGACCCATGGATTGCCCGAGGGGCAGACCCTGCGTATCGGTTTCCGCCCGTATGCAGTTCAGATTTCCAAGAACTTACAGGAGCACCCCCAACTGGCGGTCATCCGTCATGTGTATTTCCTGGGAGTCCAATTGAGACTCGAACTGGAAACCCCCTCCGGACTCGTTCTCCGCACACGCATCGTCAAGGATGAGTTCATTCGGCAAGGCTTGGAGCAGGGATCGTCGGTGAGCTTCCAAATCCGGGAGTATCGGGTGCTCTCCACGGGCGCCCACAGCCTGTCTCCCGAAGTTTCCACCGTGCATTCGGCCGCCAACTTCGCCGAGGGGATCTGACTCCGATCCGGCTCCGCGCAAAAACTCTCCGCACCCAAATCGGTTCCTCCGCGCCAGATAAAGAATCCACAGAGTGTCCATGCGGTTGGTACCCGGGGTTGAGTCGCGTCTGAAAACCGTGTTGGCTATCGCCATGAAGCTCGGACGATTTTTCTCCGCCTCGCACCCGTTTCCCCGCGTTGGTCTCACGCTCGACGATACCGAGGTGCTCGATTTGTCGGGAGTCGGAGTCCAATCCCTCAGCCCTCTGTTGGACGACCCCAATCTGGTGGCCCAACTCCAGCGATGGTCCTCAGGCAATATCCGACGCATTCCCATCTCCGAAGTATGTCTGGCAGCACCCATTGAACACCAGGAGGTCTGGGCCGCGGGTGTCACCTACTTGCGAAGCAAGGCGGCTCGCATGGAAGAATCGGACTTCAGCGCCACCGCCTATGATCGTGTTTACGATGCGGCCCGTCCGGAGATCTTCTTCAAATCGCAAGGCCCGAAGGCCATGGGCCCGGGCGCCCAGGTCGGCATTCGCAGCGACGCCCGTTGGAGCGTGCCCGAGCCCGAGTTGGTGCTGGTCTTCAACCGGCAAGGTCGCCGAGTCGGATTCACCATCGGCAACGACATGAGTTCACGGGACATCGAAGGTGAAAACCTGCTGTACCTGCCGCAGGCCAAAACCTATCGGGCCTCGTGTGCTCTAGGACCCTGGATCCGCGTCGGAGTCGAGGAGGCAGAAGCCCGATCCTGGGGCATCCGCCTGGAAATCCAGCGCGCGGGCGCCACGGTGTTCCAGGGATCGACTCAAGTCTCCCAAATCAAGCGATCCTTCGATGAACTCGGTGGATGGCTGCACCGCTGCCAGGACTTCCCCAATGGCAGCATGCTCCTGACGGGTACGGGCATCGTGCCTCCCAACGAATTCACCCTGTCTGCGGGAGACCGGGTGATCATCGAAATCGACGGGATAGGCCGTCTGGAAAACCCGGTCGCCGTGGTGTGAGCCGGTGTCCGGACGACTCCATAGCACCCATCGGCCTACAGCAGCTCGAGACACCGACGGAGTTCCGCATCGGTATTGTAATAATGGGGTGACAGGCGCACCATCGACTGACCGCCCGGCAGGATTCGGTGCGAGGCAGTGACCCCGGCTGCCTTGAGCTTCTGATAAAGCTCACGCATGTCGGTGCCCTCGCGA
>CAMATE010000263.1 GCA_945861075.1 Akkermansia muciniphila | reverse complement strand
CCGAAATCGAGGATGACGATCTGCTCCATGAGCAACGGTGGCGGGTGGAACATGGGACCTTCAAGCCGGATTTGGAGATCTCTGAAAGGAAGTCTTTGGATAGAAAAAATGTTTTACGGGTAAAACAACGTGTTTGACTGAACACTTGGTTGCACCGAACCTTCGTTCCATGAGCATTGGGAGACGACTGAGTGGGACGCGCCTCGCAGCGGGTCGGGTCGCGGCTTTTCTCCTGTGTTGCAGCGTGTTTTTCTGGGGTTGGCAGGGGGTTGGCGCACCGCTGTCGGTCGTTGCCACCGTGGGCATGGTGGCTGACCTGGCTCGCGGGGTGGGCGGTGATGATGTTGTGGTCCAAGGGTTGATGGGGCCTGGTGTGGATCCGCACCTCTACAAGGCGACCTCGTCCGACCTCATCCGACTGCATCGTGCCGAGGTGATTCTCTACAGCGGGCTTCACCTCGAGGGAAAGATGCAGGAAACCTTTCAGCGCCTGTCCAAGTCCGGACGACGGGTCCGAGCGGTCACCGATGTGCTTCCGCAGGAGCGTTTGATCCGGGTGGGGCGTGACGGGATGGTCGATCCCCATGTTTGGTTCGATGTGGATTTGTGGGCACGTTGTGCCGATGGGGTTGCGAGTGAATTGTCGGCCGCACGTCCGGAGTCGGCGGATCGGTTCCGGCAGCGTGCCGCGACCGTGAAGGAGGAATTGAAGGCCCTTCACCAGTGGGTTCTCGATCGTGTGGCTTCGGTCCCGACCTCTCGACGCATATTGGTCACCAGTCACGATGCCTTCGGTTACTTCGGAAAGGCCTATGGATTTCAGGTGGTGGCATTGCAGGGGGTTTCCACGGTGACCGAAGCCGGTTTGGCGGACATGGCCCAGTTGACTGACTTCATCCGATCCAAAGGCGTGCCTGCGGTGTTTGTGGAAAGCAGCGTGTCGCACGCCAGTTTGGAGCGGATCCGGAAGGACGCCGGCGTGAAGTTGGGTGGGGAACTGTTCTCCGACGCCATGGGGACGCCGGGGCAACAGCATGGTGGGTATGATTTGGGGACTTATCAGGGAATGATCCGGCAGAATGTCGACCGGATTGTAGAAGGGTTGAAATGAGTTTGGAGAATCTCCCCAAGTCAGACGCGTCCCCGTTGGAGATCCATGATCTGACGGTGGCCTATCGGAACAAACCGGTACTGTGGGGCATCGACTTGGTGGCACCCGCCGGGAAGCTCATTGGCATCGTTGGGCCGAATGGCGCCGGCAAATCCACGCTCATCAAGGCCTGCATGGGATTGCTGCCGTGTTCATCGGGTTGGGTGAATGCCTTTGGGCGACCCGTGGCGCAATCCTTGGGCCGAGTCGGTTATGTCCCGCAGCGTGAGTCGGTGGATTGGGATTTTCCGGTGAGCGTGATGGATGTGGTGCTGATGGGGCGCTACGGACGGATCGGGCTCTTTAAGCGGCCCAGCGCCGAAGACAGGCGGATGGCGCGGGAATGTCTGGAACAGGTGCAAATGCTTCCCTTTGCGGATCGCCAGATTTCGAATTTGTCCGGTGGTCAGCAGCAGCGGGTGTTCTTGGCGAGAGCATTGGCTCAGGAGAGCGATTTGTACTTCATGGATGAGCCCTTCACCGGAGTGGATGCCGCCACCGAATCGGCGATCATTTCCCTGCTGCAAGCGTTGCGCTCACGCGGCAAGACCATCTTGGTCGTTCATCATGATTTGCCCACCGCGCGGACTTATTTCGACTGGTTGCTGCTCCTCAACATGCGGGTGGTCGCCTTCGGACCGACCGATCAGGTGTTCACACCCGAATTACTCCAGAAAACCTATGGCGGCCGTCTGACGGTGTTGAGCGAGGTGGCTGAGGCGGTTGGTGCCAAGGCCCATTGACATGAGAGCCATTCCCCGGGGAGAGACAGACGGAATGGATTGGCGACGTGCTCGGGTTGGCTCGTGGCTTCGTCTCATTGCCATGGGATGTGTCCTCCTGGTGGCTTCAGCCTTCACCGCTCAGGCGGCTAAAATCGGTGACCTCACCCAGACGCTTTGGACCGAGCAGGCTTGGCGCTTTGTGACCTTGTCGGATCCGGTCGTGCGATATGCCTGTCTGGGCACTGTGTTGCTGGGGATTTCCTGTGGTCTCCTGGGCAGTTTTCTGGTGGTGCGACGCATGGCGCTGATGGGTGACGCCTTGTCGCATGCGGTGCTTCCGGGGGTGGCGCTGGGATTCCTGTGGAATCTGGAAAAGGACCCGCTGGCCATCTTTATCGGCGCGCTGGTGGCCGGGCTGGCGGGGTCTGCCACCGTTTCGATCCTGACCCGAACCACCCGCCTCAAGGAGGACACCGCTTTGGGCATGGTGCTGGCCTCCTTCTTCGGTTTGGGACTGTGTCTGATGTCGATGTTCCAGCGTCTACCCACTGGGAACAAAAGCGGCATCGAGACCTTCTTGTTCGGTCAGGCGGCCGCACTGGGGCCCGGCGACATCCAAGTGATGGGAACGGTCACTCTGGTGGTGGTGGTCCTGCTGTTCCTGGGTTACAAGGAGTTCCTGTTGGTGAGTTTTGATCCGGGTTTTGCTCGGGTTTTGGCTTTGCCAACGGTCTGGTTCGAACGATTGCTGGTGATGCTGTTGGCCTTCTCGGTGGTGGCGGCATTGCAAGCGGTGGGGGTGGTCTTGGTGTCGGCCATGCTCATCATTCCAGCCGCAACGGCTTCACTGCTGACAGACCGGTTCCATCGGGTACTGGTCTGGAGTTCGTGCATCGGAATGCTTTCTGGATTGAGTGGTGCCTTCCTTTCCTTTCTTGGAACCCGACTTCCCACAGGCCCCTTCATGGTGCTTTCAGCCAGCGGTTTCTTCGCCGTTGCCTTGTTGTTTGCGCCTCGGCAGGGGATCGTCCCGCGTTGGTACCGGCAGCGATCCCAACGGGTTCGCATCGAGCGGGAAAACACTCTGAAGGCGATTTATCAGGTGCTCGAAGCCAATGGTTTTTCGGGCGAGACCGTTTCGGTTGAGGCTCTAGCAAGGCGTCGTCGGGTCGCACCGGTCGCTGTGGAAGCCGAAATCCGCTCCTTGGTGGACGCCGAGTTTGCGACGGCTTCAGCCGGTGATGTCGCACTGACACCGTCTGGATGGCAGCGGGCCTGTGCCATTGTCCGGAATCATCGACTGTGGGAGTTGTACCTCACGCATGCCGCCCAGATCGCGCCAGACCACGTGCATGACGACGCCGAGAAGATCGAGCACGTGCTGGGCGAAGCGACAGTCCGAGAACTCGAGCGGCGCTTGCCCCGGATCGACACCGATCCCCATGGTCGACCGATCCCCTCGCTCCCGGTTGCGTCGGCCGATGGCCGAATCGGAGTCGGTCGCCAGGACGATCGCCCTCGGGGATATGGAGGGCGGTCGTGAATTTGATTCCGGAATTCCAATTCCACCGTGTTTTCGTTGAACCGTGGACCACGGAGTTGGGCAGTCATGGGCTCATGGCTTTGGTGACCTTCCTGGTTGGAGCGACATGTGGGCTGATCGGCAACTTCCTCATCCTGCGTCGCATGGCGTTGGTGGGTGACGCCATGAGTCACAGCGTTTTGCCGGGCATTGCTGTGGCATTTCTTATCACCGGCTCCCGCGGGGTGGGGGCGATGGTTCTGGGAGCGATTGTCGCCGCCTGGGCGACGCACGGATTGATCGAAGTCATTTCGCGCCATTCGCGACTCAAGCAAGACGCGGCCATTGGCATCGCCTTCTCCACGCTGTTTGCCGTGGGTGTCGTGCTCATTGCGCTCTTTGCCGACAAGGTGGATTTGGATCAGGACTGCGTTCTCAATGGCGAATTGCCCATGATTCCACTCGAGCCAGCCGTCCGTCTGGGGAACCTGACGCTAGGCCCTCCGGCGCTGCTGAGGTTGGTGGCGGTGTTGTTGGGTTCTTTGTTGCTGTTGGTGGCTTTCTACAAGGAATTGCTGCTCAGCTCCTTTGATCCGGGTTTGGCCTCATGTCTGGGCATTCGGGTCCGGTGGATTCACCACGGGTTGATGCTGTGGCTTTCCATGGTGGTGGTCGCTTCATTTGAGGCGGTGGGGGCGATTCTGGTGATCGCGCTACTCATCTTGCCTGGAGCCACGGCCTCGCTTCTCACGGATCGGATGGTGCCCCGATTGCTCTGGAGCGTGGCGCATGCAGCCCTGAGTTCTGTCAGCGGGATGCATTTGTCGGTGGCCCTGGATTGTTCACCGGCCGGAGCCGCAGTCGTGGCTGGGGCCGGATGGTTTGGGGTTGCCTGGATTTTCAGCCCGACCGAAGGCCTGCTCCCGCGTTGGCTTCAGAGGCGAAACAACAAGGAGGGCAAGGGTGACTCC
This sequence comes from Akkermansia muciniphila, assembly GCA_945861075.1. Lineage (GTDB taxonomy): Bacteria > Verrucomicrobiota > Verrucomicrobiia > Limisphaerales > UBA9464 > SXXZ01. Next base: position 359 of record CAMATE010000263.1, on the reverse strand, counting down.
ATGAGTGGCCCCATGGGTGAGGTTGACAGCGGCCATCCTAGCTCCGAGCTTTCCGAAAATATCTAGTTCTCGAAAACACCTAGTTCTCGAAAATACCTGGTTATTGGATTCTTACTCTCAACATCTTGTTTCGCATGAAGATCGCTCCCTCACTGTTGCTGGCATTGCTCACCGGAACGCTTTCAGCTCTCGCCGCCTCGGGTTGGCAGACCGACTTCGCGGCCGCCCAGACTTCGGCCAAGAAGGACAGCAAGGCCATCTTGCTCGATTTCACCGGTTCGGATTGGTGCGGTTGGTGCATCAAGATGAAGAAGGATTCCCTCGATCAGAAGGCCTTTCAGGAGTTCGCCGACAAGAAG
>CAMATE010000262.1 GCA_945861075.1 Akkermansia muciniphila | reverse complement strand
GTCGACCCCCGAACCAACACCCTGCTGGTCGGTGGCACCGAGCATTACGTAGCCCTCGTCCAGCAAATCATCGAGACCTTGGATTCGTCGGAAGCCTTGGAGCGTAAAACCGAGGTGTATCGCCTCAAAAACGCACAAGCTCCGGATGTCGGCACCGCCATCCGCAGCTTCCTCGACCAAGAACGCCAACGGGTCACCCAAGTGCTCGGCACCGACGCGGTCGGCACGGCCCAACGTCTCCTCGAACGCGAAGTGGCCATCGTGCCCGAGCAAGTCAGCAACACCTTGCTGCTGTCCGCCAGCCCGAGGTACTTCGAGCAAATTCACCAAATCATCGAAGAACTCGATCAAGCCCAATCGCAGGTTCTTATCCAAGTCTTGTTGGCGGAAGTCACCCTCGACTCGAACCGCGACCTGGGCTTCGAGTGGAGCTTCACCAAGAACATCGGCAACGGATGGAATGTTGGTTCGAAGACCGACTTCGGCGTCCCCACCCAAATGCAGAACTTCGGTGGCTATTCCGCTCTGGTCACCGGCAACAACATGAGCTTCCTGATGCGGGCTCTGGAAAATGACGGTCGCGTGGAAGTGTTGAGCCGGCCGCAAATCCTCACTGCCGACAACAAGATCGCCTCCATCAACATTGGACAACGAGTCCCGATCATCACCGGCAGCTCCACCACTCCTCAGGGCGGCCAGATCAACACCTTCGACTACCGCGACGTGGGCGTGAATCTGACGGTCACCCCGCGCATCACCGGCGAAGGCTTCGTGAAGATCGACGTCGGAGCCACCAACAGCTCCCTGGCCAGTTCGAGCGTGGAGATCAATGACAAGGCCACGGTGCCCATCATCAACGAACGTCGTGCCTCCACCACGGTCACCGTGCAAAGCGGTCAAACTGTGGTCATCGGCGGACTCATCGGCACCGTCGATGACATCCGCCGCAAGAAGACTCCGTTCCTCGGCGACATCCCGGGCGTCGGTTTCTTCTTCCGCAGCACTTCCAAAAAATCGGAGCGCCGAGAACTCCTCATCATGCTCACCCCTCAGGTCCTCACGGCCAATCACGAGCAAGAGCCCAAGATTACCACCATCGGGAACTACTCGACCCGCATGCTGGAGAAGTCGACCCTTCGCGGAGCCGAGCGTAAAGACCCCTTGAAGATCCAGTTGATGGATTCGATCTTCCCGAACGACATCAACGCCTCCAAGACCAACACGCCCGCCGACAAAAAGTGATGGTCCTTCACCGATCTCAACTCCGCATCTCCCCCGGCGCTCGGACGCTGGGATTCTCCCTGATGCTGGCTGCGAGTCTGGGCTCCGGTTGCTCAACCGGCAGCTCGGGCGGCTCGGCGACCGGCAGCACCCAAAAACGATCCCACCGCTCTTCCGGCATTGTGGAATTGCACCTACTCACCATGCCGGTGGCGTTGAATCTGGACGGCGTTCCCGGTCCGGACGGTGTGGCCGTCAAGCTCTTCGCCAATGTCGGCAACGCCACCAAACCTGCGGCCATCCGCAGCGGTGAGATTGAAATCGTGCTCTTCGACGGATTGCTCGACGGCAACAGCAATCCCCTTCCCAAGCCAGCCCACATCTGGACCTTCACAGCGAAGGAGCTCAAGGAATTCGAGACCCAGGCCATGGTGGGCACCGGTTATCAACTGACCTTGCGTTGGGGATCCTTCAAGCCCAAGAGCGACCGCGTCAGCGTGATCGCCCGTCACCCCATTGGAGAGGGGCGCTACTTGTACTCCACCCCCGGAGTCATCGCCTGCGCTCCGTGATCGGAGCTTGGTTCGGGGTTCCTGTTCTCCTGCCCGAGGCGATTTCACCTCGGTGTCATCAATCACTTCTTAGGCCAGGCACCCACAGCCCCCTTGCCGGGCGCTTGGGCAATGGGCGCTTCGGTCGGGTCACTGAGTGAACGCAGTACGGCCTCGGCACGGCCTGAATCGCCATCGCCGAGGTGACGCATGGCCTCCCGGAAAGCATCCAACCGGAAGTCGGCATCCCCCTCGGCCCGATCCACCCGATCCAGGAACGCTGCGATTTCGATCAACTTGCACCGCGCGTCCATGAAGTAGAGATCCAACACCTTCTGACGAGTCATGCGGGTGATTCTACGCCAGTGCGCCTCGCACTCCAAGCCGTACCGAGACGCACCCAACCGCACAGAGCTGGATTGCGCTCTCCGCTCCCCTGTTCGCCCCCGATTTCATTGGCAACGGCTGCTTGAACCATTGCCAGATCGTCGCCTCCTCAGGCAATTTCGCAACGCGCACCGCATGTCTCTGACCCTTGATTCGAAGATTTACGTCGCGGGCCACCACGGTCTGGCCGGGAGCGCCATCTGGCGCAGTCTTCAACACCGCGGCTACCGAAACCTCATCGGAAAACGTTCGCGGGAGGTCGACCTCCGTGATGCCCAGGCTGTCGAAGCCTTCTTTGCCAGCGAACGTCCGGAATATGTCTTTTTGGCAGCTGCCAAAGTCGGCGGCATCAAGGCCAACAACGACCTCCCGGGGGAGTTCCTCCTCAATAACCTGACGATCCAAAATCACGTCATCGACGCGGCCCGACGCCATGGTGTTCGAAAACTGCTCTTCCTCGGCAGTTCCTGCATTTACCCGCGCTTGGCCCCTCAACCACTGAAGGAAGAGTACCTCTTGAGCGGCCCGTTGGAGCCCACCAACCAATGGTATGCGATCGCGAAGATCGCCGGCATCAAACTGTGTCAGGCCTACCGTCGTCAGTACGGCTGCGATTTCATCTCGGCGATGCCGACCAACTTGTATGGCCCCGGCGACAACTACGACCCCTTGGGATCGCATGTCCTTCCGGCCATGATTCGCCGCTTCCATGAGGCCAAGGTTTCCGGTGTTCCATCGGTCACCTGTTGGGGCACGGGAAGTCCTCTCCGAGAATTCCTGCATTCCGATGACCTCGGAGATGCCTTGGTCTTCCTCATGGAAAATTACTCGGCCGAAGAGTTCATCAACGTGGGCTCCAACCAGGAATTGACGATCCGGGAACTCGCCGAGCTGGTGTCACAAATCATCGGATACCCCGGAACAATCCATTGGGATTCATCCCAACCCGATGGCACGCCTCGCAAACTCATGGACAGTTCCCGACTGCACGCCCTGGGTTGGTCGCCGAAAGTCGGCTTCGAAGACGGTATCCGCGGCGCTTATCAGGATTTCCTCAGAATTGCCCCGAACAAGCCCGAGACAACTCGGTGACCACCTGTTCCATCACGGGGCGCCAATCCCCGCGATGGCTTTGCCGGAACAACCGGAGCGTCGGATACCAAGGCGAATCGGCCCGATTCAATTGCCACCGCCAATCCGGCGAATCTTGCACCAACAACCAAACCGGCTTGCCCATGGCCCCGGCGAGATGTGCCACCGCAGTATCCACCGCGATCACCAAGTCCAACCCGACCAGGTATTCGGCCGTCACCCTGAAATTGGTCATGCCGGAAGTCGCATCCACCCATCGCGGCCACCGGGTCACAAGCGCTTGGTGCTCGGGCCGAATGGGGGCCTGAAGGCTGTGAAACTCCACGCCATCGAGGGAGACCAGATCGCCCAGCAGCTCGGGATCAATGGACCGCAGCGAGTCATCGTCGTGCGTGGGGTTGCCAGACCACACCAAGCCCACCTTCAACCGATCGCGCCTTGAGCTAGGCTCCGGATCATTCGCCCTCACCCGCAAATACGGAACCTGATGTGCAAGCAGGTCAGTCGAGATGCCCAACGCCTGGGGCAGGCTCATCAGCGGGATAAAGGTGTCGAAGGTCTGAAGCGACTCGGCAGGCACGACCCACTCATCGGCCAAACCGCTATCGGCCATCAACGGCAGCAAGGCCGCAGGGCACTCGACCACGATCCGCCCTACCCGCTGACGGGCCATCGGCAAGAACCGCGCAAACTGAATGAAATCACCAAAACCCTGTTCACCGTGCACGAACAGCGTTTGGTCGGGCACGATTTCTCCGTTCCATCGCGGTTGCGTGAACGGCCTCGGGGCAAACTGCGGCCCTGCCCCGCCCTTCCAACGCCATTCGTATTCCGCGAAGCCTTCGCACAACTCTCCCAAGCTCAACAGCAGGATGGCGCGATTCCAATGGGCCAACGGGTGTTGGGGCGACAGCGACAGAGCCCGGTCGATCAGCTCCAACCCCTCTCGGTGTCGATTCAAATACTTGCAGACGATGGCCAGATTGGACAGGGCCTCACAATCATCCGGACGAACGACCAGTGCTCGCTCATACCAAAGAGCGGCCGCCTCGTACTGCCTCATTCTCTGCTGCGTTACCCCCATGTTGTAATGGGCATCTGGGCATCGGGGATGGATCTTGAGCGCAGCGACGAAAAATTGCTCAGCCTCTTTGGGATCATGCCCCAACGCATTGGCAACGGTGCCCAAGGCATTGAGGGTTTCCGCCGATCGGGGGGCGATTTGAACGGCGCGCTGAAGACACCGAAACGCCTCGTCATGGGCACCCTGCCGAGTCAAAGCCATTCCTAGAACGAACCAAGGCTGAGCCTGATCGGCACCCGATTCGACCAACCGACGACATATCGCCTCAGCCACCAGATAACGCCCCTCGGAAAATGCGCCCACGGCTCGTTGCAATTCGAATGGGTGATCCTGAGTCATCAGATTTCACAAGCGGCGTTCAATCCTTGAAAAGTGAAGTCCAAACAGATCCGACGCACTACGGTCTTCGACAAGTC